>CAXUIQ010000099.1:4660-10049 GCA_964250815.1 uncultured Acetobacteraceae bacterium | reverse complement strand
TAGCCGTGCAGCGGCAGCCAGATGCCCTGCAGCCAGATGATCAGCATGAACTGCAGCCCGCCGCGGGCCACCGCGGAGGACAGGTTGGCCAGGTTGCCGTAGGCGAAGGGCCTGTTGCGGAACAGGCGCATGTCCAGCATCGGCCGGGGCGCGACCCGCTCCACCGCCACGAACAGGGCGAGGAAGGCGAAGCCGGCCGCGAACAGGCCGAGCACCAAGGGGCTGGTCCAGGCCATGACGTGGCCGCTGTAGGGCTGGATGCCGTAGGTGATGGCGGTCAGCAGGAAGACGAGGCCAAGGCCGAAGGTCAGGTTGCCGGCCCAGTCGATCCGGTGGCTGGCGCGCGTCGGCGTGTCCCGCAACTGCCAATACGCCCATACGGTGCCGACCAGCCCGAAGGGCACGTTGATCCAGAACACCAGCCGCCAGTTGGCATCCGCCAGCAGCCCGCCGATCAGGAGGCCCACGAACTGCCCGCCGATGGCCGCCACCACGTTGATGCCGAGCGCCAGGCCCCGCTGCCGCGGCGGAAAGGCGTCCGTCAGCAAGGCCGTGGAGTTGGCCATGATCAGCGCGCCCCCCACGCCCTGCACGATCCGCACGGCGATGAGGTAGGTCGCCGCGAAGTCGCCCCGGCCCGGCAGCAGGCTGAGCGCGACCGAGGCGGCGGTGAATATGGCGAACCCCAGGTTGTACATGCGGGCGCGCCCGAACTGGTCGCCGAGCCGCCCGAACGCCACCACCAGCACCGCGGTCGCGATCATGTAGCCGATGATGGCCCACAGCAGGTAGTTGACGTTGCCCGGGTCCAGCGCCCGCAGCCCGATGCCGCGGAACACCGCCGGCAGGCTGATCAGCAGGATGGAGCTGTTGATCGCCGCGGCCAGCATCCCGAGCGTGGTGTTGCTCAGCACCACCCACTTGTAGACGCTGTTTTGGTCGTGGCTGGGCTGAGGCATGGGCCGGTTCCGATCTGGGAGCGCCCCAAGCTCTGCGCGGAAGACGTGCGGAGCCGGGGCCGGGGTGTCGCCAAGCCTGTGGTCGGCCGGGCCGCCTCCATCTAGGTCGCGCGGCAAAGGATGTCTGTACCTCCGTCCAGGGCCGCCGCGTGCGGCGCCCCATTGCGGACGCCCCGGTTTTGCCGGATCAGTGGCTGGCACATCCAACCGGCCCCGTTGGGAGCGTCTGGCATGCTGACCATCCACCACCTCGGCAAATCGCAATCCGAGCGGATCATCTGGCTCTGCGAGGAGCTTGAGGTCCCCTACGAGCTGAAGCGCTACGAGCGCGATCCCGTCACCATCCTCGCCCCGCCCGAGTTCAAGGCGCTGCACCCGATGGGCGCCGCGCCCGTGATCACCGACGGCGCGCTGGTCCTCGCCGAGTCCGGCGCGGTCATCGAGTACGTCATCGCCAAGCACGGCGGCGGGCGCCTGGCGCTCGGGCCGGACCATCCCGACTTCGCCCAGTACCTCTACTGGTTCCACTTCGCCAACGGCACCTTGCAGCCGACCATGGGCCGGAACATGGTGCTGCGCCGCCTCCAACTGCCGCCGGACAACCCGGTGCTGCTCGCGATGCAGGGCCGCCTGGACCGCGCGCTCGATTACGTGGAAGCGCGGCTGGGACAGGCAGACCACTTCGCGGGCAGCGAGTTCACCGCGGCGGACATCGTCACCGTGTTCTCGCTGACCACCATGCGCCTGTTCCTGCCGCTCGACCTCGCCCCGTATCCCGGCATCCTCGCCTACCTGCGGCGCATCGGCGCCCGTCCGGCCTATCGGCGCGCCATGCAGAAGGGCGACCCGGACATGCCGCCTCTGCTCACCTAAAGGACCAACTGCGCCAGCAGCGCATTCAGGCGCAGCCGTCCCTCGGCCGTTGCGGCCAGCCGCCCGCCGCCGTTCGTCAGGTAGCCCGCGTCCAACGCTTGCCCCAGCACGCCGGCGTCAAGCGCGTCGTCCAGGGCCATGCCGGTGCGGGCGGCGAACCGGGCGGCGTCGATGCCTTCGGCCAGGCGCAGGCCCATCAGCAGCATCTCGCGTGCGCGGTCCCGGGGGGCGATCCGCTCCTCCGCCGTGCTGCCGTGGCCTTGGCGCTCGACCCGGTCGGCCCAGGGTTCCGGCGCGCGGTGCCGCCGGGTCGCCACCAGGTCGGCCCCGAGCGTCACCCGGCCATGCGCCCCCGGCCCGATGCCGGCATAGTCGGCGTAGCGCCAGTAGGCCAGGTTGTGCCGGCTTTCCGCGCCGGGCTGCGCAAGGTTGGACACCTCGTACGGCAGCAGCCCGTGCGCCGCGCAGGCGTCGGCGGTGGCGATGTACAGCTCCGCCGCCAGCTCGTCGTCTGGCAGCACCAACTCGCCTCGGCGGTGCAGCGCCTCGAAGCCGGTGCCAGGCTCGACCGTGAGCTGGTACAGCGAAAGGTGGTCGGCGCAGAGCGACAGCGCCCGGTCCAGCTCGGCCCGCCAGGCGGCGAGCGATTGGCCGGGCCGGGCGTAGATCAGGTCGAACGACACGCGCGGAAAGGTGGCGCGCGCCGCCTCCAATGCCGCAACCGCCCCCTCCGCCGAGTGCTCGCGGCCCAAGAGGCGCAGCGCGCCGTCGTCAAGGCTCTGGATGCCAAGCGACAGGCGGTTCACCCCGGCGTCCCGGAACGCCCCGAGCTTCGCCAGCTCCACGCTGGTCGGGTTGGCCTCCAGCGTGATCTCGATGCCCGGCAGCGGGTCGAACAGCCGGGCGGCGTCGGCGATCAGGCCGGCGACGGTGGCGGGGTCCATGAGGCTCGGGGTGCCGCCGCCGAAGAAGATGGAGGCCAACGGACGGCGACCGAGGCGGGCCGCTTCCCACGCCAACTCGGCGCGGAGCGCGGCTGCGAAGCGGGCCTGCGGGATGCGCTCGCGGACATGGCTGTTGAAGTCGCAGTACGGGCACTTGGCCAGGCAGAACGGCCAGTGGATGTAAAGGGCGAGGGGGTCCATCGCCCCGATATGGTGTCGAGATGAGGCCGCGGGATCAGGGCACCACCCGGCCGTTCAGGTACGGCCCGGGCGGAAAGCCTGGCGGCGGCGCCGGCGGCGGGCACACGCAGGGCCAGCCCAGGTGCCGCGGCCGGACGATGGGGCAGATCAGCCGGCGCGGCCCGTAGGCGGTCGGCAGCCGCGACGCGCAGCGCCCGCCCAAGGCGAGCCGCGGGCCATAGCCCGGGGGCGGGTAGTAAGCCGGCGGCGGGTAGTACTGCGCGACGGCATCCGGCGCCGCGCCCAGCATGGCCAGCAGCCCCAGCGCCCCCCAACGGGTTTGCGTCCTCATCCCATCATCCTCCTTGGCGGCCCTTGCGGGCGCGCCGGCTCGAAGCAGCTCAGCAGCAGTTGGGCCATGGCGCGCGCGCGGTGGCTGGTCGCGTTCTTGAGCGCCGGGTCCATCTCCCCATACGTTTCGGAGGTCCCCGGCCCGACGAAAATAGGGTCGTAGCCGCCGCCGCGCGCCCCGCGCGGCGGCCAGGCGCCCGTCCCCTCGCCCCGGCCCAGGAAGGTCGCGGCCGCCCCGTCCGGCCAGGCGAGGCACAGCGCGCAGGTGAACCAGGCGCGGCGGTCGGCGTGCCCGGCCATCTCCCGGCGCACCCGCTCCATCGCGGCGGCGAAGTCCTTGCCCGGCCCGGCCCAGCGGGCGGACAGCACGCCGGGCGCGCCGCCCAACGCCGCCACGGAAAACCCGGAATCATCGGCCAGTGCCGGAAGCCCGGCTCCGCGCGCCGCGGCCAGCGCCTTGACCCGCGCGTTGCCCACGAAGTCCGGGGCGTCCTCCACCGGTTCCGGAAGGCCGAGCGCCCCGGCGGACAGCACCTCGACCCCATGGGGCCGCAGCATCTCCGCGAGTTCCCGCGCTTTCCCCTGGTTGTGGGTGGCCAGCACCAGCCGCTCCCCGGGGGACACGCGCCGCATCAGCCAAGCGCCGCCCGCTGCATCTCGAACAGCCGTGCCGTGCCGTGCTTGGCGAGCCGCAGCAGGTCCGAGAACTGATCTTCGGAGAAGGGCGCCTTTTCCGCGGTGCCCTGGATCTCCACGATGCCGCCGCCGTCGGTCAGCACGAAGTTGGCGTCGGCCTCGGCCCCGCTGTCCTCGGCGTAGTCGAGGTCCAGCACCGTGGCGCCCCCAACCAGCCCGCAGCTCACCGCCGCGACCTGGCCGGTCATCGGCGACTTCACGATCACGCGGTTGCGCTCCAGGTGGCGGAAGGCGAGGCTCAGCGCCACCCAGGCCCCGGTGATGCTGGCGCAGCGCGTGCCGCCGTCGGCGTTCAGCACGTCGCAATCCAGCGTGATGCTGCACTCGCCCATGGCCCCGCGGTCCACCACGGCGCGCAAGCTGCGTCCGATCAGGCGCTGGATTTCCTGGGTGCGCCCGGACTGCTTGCCGCGCGCCGCTTCCCGGTCGCCGCGGGTGTGGGTGGCGCGGGGCAGCATGCCGTACTCGGCCGTGACCCAGCCTTGCCCGGTGCCGCGCAGGAAGCCCGGCACCCGGCCCTCGACGCTTGCGGCGCACAGCACCTCCGTGCCGCCCATGCGGACCAGGCACGACCCTTCGGCGTGCCGGGCGAAGCCGGGGGTGAAGGAAACGTCTCGGAGGGCGTCGGCGGCACGGCCGGAAGGGCGCATGATGCTGTCCTGATCGTGGGCCTTCCCTATATCGTAACCGGGACGCGCATGGCAGGGAGCTTGGGGACCGCGGCATGACGATCGGATTGGGCATCATCGGCGCCGGGATCATGGGCGAGCGGCTGCTGCTGGCGGCGCTGGAGCACGCGGGCGACATGGTGCATGTGTCCGGCGTTTGGGACCACGACCCGGCGGCGCTCGACCGGGTGGCCGGCAGCGTGCCGGGCCTGCCGCGGGCGGCCTCGGCGGAGGCGGTGATCGAGGGTGCGGAGTGCGTCTATGTCGCGACCCCGCCCGGCACGCACCTGGGCTATGCCCGCGCGGCGCTCGCGGCCAGGCGCGCGGCGTTCCTGGAGAAGCCGCTGGCGGTGGATCTTCCCGACGCCCGGGCCTTCGTCGCCGAAGCGGCAGGCGCCCGGGTCGCCGTCAACTTCCCCTTCGCGACCTCGCCCGCAGCCGAACGCCTGCAAGCCTGGCTGCGCGACAACGTGGCCGGCGCGCCGCGCGGCTTTTCCATCGACGTGGGCTTCGCCGCCTGGCCCCGGCCTTGGCAGCAGGGCGCGGCCGGCTGGCTGGACGGCGCGGCGGAGGGCGGCTTCACGCGGGAAGTCGTGTCCCACTTCCTGTTCCTGTCCCGCCGCCTGCTCGGGCCGCTCTACGTGAAGTCGAGCGAGGTCAATTGCGGCGCGGATGGCGGCGCGGGTGTCGGGGTCCATGAAGGCGCCGCCGCCAGTGG
>CAXUIQ010000099.1:0-4650 GCA_964250815.1 uncultured Acetobacteraceae bacterium | reverse complement strand
GGAGCGGGACGAGCACAACGCCTGGACGGTCCAGGGCGTCGCCAACTTCCGCCTGCGCGACTGGTCCATCGCGGAGCGGCAGCGCCCGGACGGCGCCTGGGTCCCCGATCCCGACGCCTTGCCCCACGAGCGGATGCGCCCGCTGGCGCTGCGCCGGCAGCTTGAGCAGGTGGCCCGCATGACCCGGGGCGAGCCGCACCGCCTGGCGACCGTGGTCGAGGCGTTCGACGTGCAGCAGGTCGTGGAATCCATCCTGTCCGGGCGCCCCGTTGCCGGCGTGGCAGAGGGTGGATGAGCCAGCGTCCGCCGCGCATGCCGCCCGGGCTTGATCCCCGCTCCGCCGCCGTGCTGCGGGAGATCGTGGAGCAGTACGTCGCGACCGGCGAGCCGGTGGGCAGCCGCACCCTGTCGCGCCGGCTGCCGGTGGCGCTGTCGCCGGCCACGATCCGCAACGTGATGTCGGATTTGACCGAGGCCGGGCTGCTGTTCGCGCCGCACACCAGCGCCGGGCGGCTGCCAACGGAGCGGGGGTTGCGGCTGTTCGTGGACGGGCTGCTGCAAACCGGCAGCCTGCCGGAAGAGGAGCAGGAGGCGATCGGCCGCGCGCTGGAAGCGAGAGGCCGCAGCCTGGAGGACACGCTGGCGGAAACCAGCACGGTGCTGGCAGGCCTGGCGGGCGCGGCCGGGCTGGTGCTGGCGCCGAAGTCGGACGGCGCGGTGCGGCACATCGAGTTCGTGCCGCTCGGCCCCGGGCGGGCGCTGGTGATCTTGGTCGCGGCGGACGGGCAGGTGGAGAACCGGGTGATCGAGATCCCGCCGGGCCTGCCGCCGTCCGCGCTGACGCAGGCGGGGAACTACCTGAACGCAAGGCTGTCCGGCCGCAGCCTGTCCGAGCTGCGCCGCGTCGTCGGCGCCGACATGGCGGAGGACCGGACGCAGCTCGATGCCCTGACCACCCAGGTGGTGGAGGCGGGGCTTGCGACCTGGAGCGGGGAAGGGCGCGGGGGCGCGCTGATCGTCCGTGGCCAGGCCCGCCTGCTTTCGGACGTGACCGGCATGGAGAGCCTTGCGGCCATCCAGACGCTGTTCGAGCGGCTGGAGCGCCAGGAGACCATGCTGCGCCTGCTGGAGCTGGCGGAGGCGTCGGACGGGGTGCGCATCTACATCGGCGCGGAAAGCGGGTTGTTCGGCGGCACCGGCGTGTCGATGGTGGTGGCGCCGGCGCGCAACGGCGCCGACCGGATCGTGGGCGCCATCGGGGTGATCGGGCCGACCCGGATCAACTACGGCCGGATCATCCCGGTCGTGGATTACACGGCCCGGGTCATCGGCCGGCTGCTCGGGTAGCCGGCAGGCGGCCATCACTTCTTCCGCTAGCCGCGCTCCGGGGCTGAACGAACGGGCGGGTCGCCCGTTCACAGCAGGCGACCTCACGATGGTGGCCTTGATTGGTGCAAAGACCCGACCGCATCTGCTTGTTGCTCGTGGAGGACGACGTGCTGGTCCGCACCACCGTCGCGATGATGCTTGAGGACGAAGGATTCCACGTGGTGGAAGCGGCCACTGCGGCGGAAGCGCAGAGCTTGATCCAGGGCGGCCTCGAAGCGTCGGTGCTGGTGACCGACGTCGATTTGGGCGCCGGGCCGAGCGGTCCGGAGCTGGCCGACTGGCTCCATGGCCAGCGGCCCGGCCTTGCCATCATCTTCATCACCGGACGCACCGCGTCCCTGGCCGGACGAAGGCGCGACGTTCGCGAGGCAACGCTGCCCAAGCCGTTCGAAGGCAGCGCGCTGTCCGAGTTGGTCCGCAAGATGATCCCGTAACGACCCGAGCGGAACCGTGGTTGCGTGCCGGCGTTCCGCTCGCAACCGCGTCAGGATGGGAGCGCGGGAATGGAGAAGCCTCAACGGGCGCAACGCCAACGTCGGCGCACCGCAAGCCCGAACAACATCCAGGAGAAAGTCCATGCGTACGATCGCACACAGCTATTCCAGCTATTCCGAAGCGACCAGCGTGGTCAACGCGCTGGAAGGCGCCGGCATCCCGCATAGCGACATCAGCATCATCTCCGGCGACAAGAGCGTCGGCACGGGAAGCGGCGGCACGGCGACGGGCATGACCAGCGGCGACCCTGAGCAGGGAGCCAGCACGGGCGCCGGGACGGGCGCCACGCTCGGCACGGTGCTGGGCGGCGGCGCCGGGCTGCTTGCGGGGCTTGGCTCCCTGGCAATCCCCGGCATCGGCCCGATCGTGGCGGCGGGCTGGCTGGTCGCGGCGCTGACCGGGGCAGGGGTCGGCGCGGCGGCGGGCGGCCTGGTCGGGTCGCTGACCGGGGCGGGCGTGAGCGAGGCCGACGCCCAAACCTACCAGAAGCACGTCAACGAGGGCGGCACGCTGGTCACGGTGCGCGTGGACGATGCGCAGGCGGCGCAGGTTGAGCAGATGATGGGCGCGGGAAGCGGCATGGCGGCGGACAGCGCCATGAGCCGGCCCCTGAGCTATGCCGCCCCCGCTTCGGCGATGGCGTCCACCACCTCGGTCGGCAGCACGGCAAGCATCGGCACTGCGACGCCGGGCGAAAGCACCGCCCAGCGCGACATCGAGACGGGGGCGCCCCGCTAGACGTCCAGAAAGGGTGGCCGCCTCAATGGGCGGCCGCCCAGTTCCGTCCGGTCCCGGTTTCCACGACAAGCGGCACTGAAAGCGTCGCTGCTTCCTCCATTACGCGCTTGGCGGCCGCAGCCGTCGCATTCGCCTCCGCATCCGCCGCCTCGAACAGCAACTCGTCGTGGACTTGCAGCAGCAAGCGGGCGGTCAGCCCCGCTTCCGCCAGCGCCGCCGGCAGCCGGGTCATGGCGCGCTTGATGATGTCCGCGGCCCCGCCTTGCAGCGGCGCGTTGATCGCCTGGCGCTCGGCATAGGCCCGGCGCTGCGCCGACTTGTCGGCAATGCCGGGTATCCAGCAGCGGCGCCCGGACAGCGTCAGGACATAGCCGTGCTGCCGGGCCCCTTCCTTGGTGCGCTCCATGTAGGCGCGGATGCCGGGATAGCGCTCGAAGTACGCCTGGATGTAGAGCCGCGCCTCGCCGGCGTCGATGCCGAGCTGACGCGCCAGGCCGAACGCGCTGATGCCGTAGATGATGCCGAAGTTGATCGCTTTGGCCCGGCGGCGCGTCGCAGGGTCCATCCCGTCCATCGGGATGCCGAACACTTCCGACGCCGTGCGGGCATGGATGTCCTGGCCGGTCGCGAACGCTTCCTTCAATGGCGCGATGTCGGCGGCGTGCGCCATCAGCCGCAGCTCGATCTGCGAGTAGTCGCAACTGACCAGGACATGGCCCGGCTCGGCCACGAAGGCGCGGCGGATGCGGCTGCCTTCCTCCGTGCGGATCGGGATGTTCTGCAAGTTCGGGTCGGTGCTGGACAGCCGCCCGGTGCTGGTGACGGCCTGGGCGAAGCTGGTGTGGACGCGCCCGGTGTCCGGGTTGATCTGGCCGACCAGCGCCTCGGTGTAGGTCGAGCGCAGCTTGGACAACTGCCGCCAGTCGATGATGCGGGCGGGCAGCTCGTATCCCTGGTCCGCTAGGCCTTGCAGCAGGAAGACGTCGGTGCCCCAGGCGCCGCTGGCCAGGCGCTTGCCGCCGGGCAGCTTCTGCTCGTCGAACAGGATCTCGCCAAGCTGCTTCGCGCTGCCCAGGCTGAACGGGCGTCCGGCCATGGCGTGGATCTCGGTCTCCATGGCGGCCATGCGCTTTGCGAAGTCGGCCGACATGCGGCGCAGCTCGGCCTCGTCCACCTTGATGCCGGCCTGCTCCATGCGCATCAGCACGGGGATCAGCCGGCGCTCCAGCCGCTCGTACAGCACGAGGCTGCGCGTGGTGCGCAGGCGCGGGCGGAGCGCGTGCCACAGCCGCAGCGTCACGTCCGCGTCCTCCGCGGCGTAGGGTGCTGCGCGGTCGAGCGGCACCAGCGCGAACGGGATGCGCGCCCGCCCGGTGCCGGTCACGCTGTCGTAGCTGATCGGCTGGTGGCCCAGGTGCATGACCGAAAGCTCGTCCATGCCGTGCCCGTGCGCGCCCGCTTCCTGCGCGTAGGACACCAGCATCGTGTCGTCCACCGGCGCGATGTCGCGCAACCCGGCCCGGTCCAGCACCAGCATGTCGTATTTCGCGTTGTGCAGCACCTTGAGCACGGTCCGGTCCGCGAGCAGCGGCGCCAACGCCGCCAGCGCATCGCCCGGCGCGATTTGCTGCACCTTGGTGGCCGCCGGTTCCGGCGCAGGGGCGTCCAGCGTGCCTTGGGCCGCCGTCTCCGCCGCGCGGTGCCGCAGCGGCACGTAGCAGGCCCGGCCCGGCGCGGTCGCGAGCGAGAAGCCCACCAGCTCGGCCCGCAGCGCATCGAGGCTGTCGGTTTCCGTGTCCAGCCCGACGACCCCGGCCGCCCGCGCTTCCGCGATCCAGGCGTGCAGCGCGTCCAGCGTCGTCACGCACTCGTAGGGGCCGAACGGCGGCTGGGTCGTCGCGTCCGGCACCGGGGTCTCCGGCGGCGGGGCCGCCGGCCCCTCGGCGCCCCCCTTCGCCCCCCTGCTGCGGCACCCCTGGGCCAGCAGCCCGGCCACGTCGCCCTGGAGGCGGGGCAGGACCACCTGGG
>CAXUIQ010000098.1:2798-10065 GCA_964250815.1 uncultured Acetobacteraceae bacterium | reverse complement strand
CCCGGGCCCCGCGCCCCGCCCGCCATGGGGGCGCCCGCGCGTCCACGACGGCGCCTGCCTGTCGCTGGCGGCGGACCCGCAGGGCGGCTTCCTGAGCGGGGGCGACGACGGCGTGGCGGCCCGCACCGGCGCCGACGGCGGGGTGCAGGGCATGGGCCGCTACCCCGGGCAATGGGTCGATCCCGTTGCCGCGTCGCCGGCGGGGTGGCGCGCCTGGGCGACGGGCCGGCAGGTCCACCTGTCCGGCCCTGCGACTGCGGAAGTGGCGGCGCCGGGTTCGGTCACGGCGCTTGCCTTCGACCCGGCGGGCACGCGGCTCGCCATCGCGCACTACCGCGGCGTCACGCTGTGGCAGGCCGGCGGCGGCCCGCCGCGGGTGCTGCCGACGGAGGGCTGTCCCCGGTCGGTCGCCTGGAGCCCGGACGGCCAGTACGTGGTCTGCGGCTTGCAGGAGAACGCGCTGCACGGGTGGCGCCTTTCGGACGGCGGCGGCATCGAGATGGGCGGCTATCCCGGCCAGCCGCGCTCCCTGGCGTTCTCGGCCGACGGGCGGTTCCTCGCCAGCAGCGGGGCGTCGCGGGTGGTCTGCTGGTCCTTCGACCCGCCCGGCGCCGGCGGGCAGCCGCTGGAATGCGGCCTGCCCAGCAGCCGCCTGCCGGTCTGCATGGTGGCGTGCCACCCGTCGTACCCGCTGGTCGCCGCCGGATACCACAACGGCGCGGTGTTGCTGTGCCAGCCCGGCCAGGACGACGTGCTGTTCGCCAAGGGATCGTCCGGCGGCTCGGTCACGGCGCTCGCGTGGTCGGCGGACGGCGGGCGCCTCGCGGTCGGGACGGAGGGCGGCGAGGCCGGCGTGGTCGCCTTGCCCGGCGCGCTGTTCCGCTTCCCCCCAGCTTCGGACCGGAGGACGGCGCGATGACCGACGAACCGCTTTCCAAGGACCGCTACTTCGAACGGCTGGGCAAGCTGGTCGAGGAGATGGTCGCGGACCATGGCAAGGACTTCGCCATGGGGACGCTGGTGCTCGCGGCGCGGTTCATCGCCGAGGGCAAGCCGCTGGGTCCGCGCCCGGGCGTCGAGAACGCGCATTGATGTCCCGAGCGCCTCGGCAAGTCCGGATCGTTTTGGGACATGCTGCGACGCAATATGTCCCAAGACAGGACACAGGATGCGACAGTATCCAGAGCTGCTGTGGGAGGCTTGCAACGGGCTGCGGGGATCTGACAACTGGCATGGAGCTTGCGTATGGCTGAGGTGGTTCAGATGCGGACGCCGGCGTGCTTGACCGGATTTGCGCCGGTCCCGCGTCGGACGCGGGAACAACCAATGCAGCAGGCCTGAACCGAAACCAGGGAGAATCCTCAATGCCCGACAGCCTAAGCCTCAGCAAGATCACCGCCCAGAAGGGAATGAGCATCGGCGAGGCCGCGCGCCGCGTCGCCGACCTCGGCTGGACGCCGAGCTACGTCCAGGAAGCGATGACCTTCCCCACCGACTACAAGATCAAGAAGACCCCGCGCGACCCGATGAAGCAGGTGCTCCGCTCCTACTTCCCGATGCAGGAGGAGAAGGACAACCGGGTGTACGGCGCGCTCGACGCGGCGCTGCGCGGCGACATGTTCCGCGACGTGGAGCCGCGCTGGGTCGAGTGGATGAAGCTGTTCCTGGCGATCATCCCCTTCCCCGAGATCTCGGCCTCCCGCTCCATGGCGATGGTCGGGCGGCTGGCGCCGGGCGAGGAGCTGCGGACCGGGTTCACGATGCAGATGGTGGACGAGTTCCGCCATTCCACCATCCAGATGAACCTGAAGAAGTGGTACATGGAGAACTACATCGACCCGGCCGGGTTCGACATCACCGAGGCCGCGTTCGGCAAGTGCTACGCCACCACCATCGGCCGGCAGTTCGCCGAGGGGTTCGTCACCGGCGACGCCATCACGGCCGCCAACATCTACCTCACCGTCGTGGCGGAGACGGCGTTCACCAACACGCTGTTCGTCGCCATGCCGTCCGAGGCCGCCCGCAACGGCGACTACGCGCTGCCGACCGTGTTCCTTTCGGTGCAGTCCGACGAGAGCCGGCACATCGGCAACGGCCACTCGATGCTGATGTCGATCATCAACGACCCCGACAACCATGCGCTGCTGGAGCGCGACCTGCGCTACGCCTTCTGGCAGAACCACGCCATCGTGGATGCGGCGGTGGGCACGATCATCGAGTACGGCACGGCCAACCGGGACAAGAACAAGGAGTCCTACGCCGAGCTGTGGCACCGCTGGATCTACGAGGACTACTACCGGACCTACATGCTGCCGCTGGAGAAGTACGGCATCAAGATCCACCATGACGACGTGAATGCGGCGTGGGACCGCATGGTGAAGAAGAACTACGTCCACAAGACCGCGCAGTTCTTCTCGGTCGGCTGGCCGGTCGCGTTCTGGCGCCAGGAAGCGCAGACCGACAAGGACTTCGAGTGGTTCGAGAACAAGTACCCCGGCTGGTACGCCGAGTTCGGCGACTACTGGAAGTGGTACGCGAAGCTCAGCGTGCCTGGCGAGACCAACATCCTGTTCAACCAGGACGTCGGCTACGTCTATCCGCACCGCTGCTGGTCCTGCATGGTGCCGGCGCTGATCCGCGAGGACTTCTGCGTCGATACCGTCGATGGCAAGCTGTACACCTACTGCTCCGAGGTGTGCCGCTGGACCCACAAGACGGCGTTCGCGGCCGAGTACGAGGGCCGTCCGACGCCGGCGATGGGCCGGTTCAGCGGGCGGCGCGAGTGGGAGGACTGCTACGCCGGGTGGGACCTGGCGGACGCGATCCAGGACCTCGGCTTCGTGCGCAACGACGGCAAGACGCTGACGCCGCAGCCGCACCTGCACTTCGACGACAGCAAGATGTGGACGCTCGACCACGTGCGCGGCCACACGCTGGCAAGCCCGTTGCAGGCGATCCGCGCCATGTCGGACGCGGAGCGGGAGAAGCACATCGCCGAGTACCGGGCCGGCTTCAAGGTCAACCCGGTCAACTGAGCGCCATGACGGACGGGGGCCGGCCCATGGCCGGTCCCCGGGACTTCTGACAGGGAGGAAAGCGATGGCCGATGCAGCCGTCCACACCGTCCGCTTCGAGCCGGTCGGCATCGAGATGGAGGTCCACGAGGGCGAGACGGTCCTCGACGCGGCGTTCCGCCAAGGCATCTCCGTCATGCACGGCTGCAAGGAAGGCCAGTGCGCCAGTTGCAAGTCCATGCTGGTCGATGGCGACATCGAGCTGCTGAAATACTCGACCTTCGCCCTGCCCGACTTCGACCGCGAGACCAACCACATCCTGCTGTGCCGCACGCTGGCCTACAGCGACATCACGGTGGAGCTGCTGAACTACGACGAGGACCTGCTGAGCCGGTCCATCGCCGTCAAGGAGTTCCCCGGCATGGTCACGGCCATCGAGCCGCTCACCCATGACATCTGCCGGCTGACCGTCGAGCTGGCGGCGCCGTTCCGCTTCTGGGCCGGGCAGTATGTCGACCTGACGGTGCCGGGTCCTGGGCCGGGCGGAGGCGTCACCCGCGCCTACTCGATGGCCAACCCGCCCAGCGGCGGCACGGCGCTGTCGTTCATCATCAAGCAATACCCGGACGGCGCGTTCTCCGCCCTGCTGGGCGGCGCGCTGAAGCCCGGCGACGCCATCCTGGCCAAAGGCCCCTACGGCACCTGCTTCCGCCGCGAGGGGCGCACCGGGCCGCTGATCCTGGTCGGCGGCGGGTCCGGCATGTCGCCGCTGTGGTCGGTCCTGAGCGACCATGTGGCCAGCGGCGAGCCGCGCCCGGTCCGCTTCTTCTACGGCGCGCGGACCCGGGCCGACCTGTTCCTGCTGGACGAGTTCGCGGCGCTCGCCGCCCGCCTGCCGGACTTCCGCTTCATCCCCGCCCTGTCGCACGCGGCGCCGGGCGACGCATGGGAGGGCGAGGCCGGGTTCATCCACGAGGTCGTGGCCCGCACGCTCCGGGAGGAGGCGCTCCCTGGCGAGATGGACGCCTATTCCTGCGGCCCGCCGCCGATGATCGACGCCGTGCTGCCCGTCCTGCAACGGGCCGGGGTCGAGCCGGAGCGGATCTACTTCGACAAGTTCACCCCGGCGACGCGCTGAACACACAGGGAGAGAACAAGCATGAGTGCGACCCAGGAGCCAGCAGCACCACGGAAGTCAGCCGCCGCCGGGGCGGCGAAGTTCGCCGGCTCGGACAGCCGGAAGTACAACTACTTCACGCCCAAGGGACGCAAGGCCACGCACTACGAGGACATGACCGTCGATGTGCAGCCGGACCCCAAGCGGCACCTGCTGCAGGACTGGATCATATCGTTCGCCGACGGCACGCCCACGTACAGCGAAAGCTGGACGGCGGCCAAGTCCTCCGACTGGCACGTGTTCCGCGCGGTGGACCAGGAATGGGAGCGCACCCACTACCAGCGCCAGTCCACCATCGTCGGCATGATCGCCAACGTGGTCGAGAACGGCCGCCGCTCCGGCGCCGTGAAGCGCTTCGACCGCGCCTGGGTCAAGGTGCTGCAGGACCACCTGGGCGCCTACAAGCACGCGGAGTTCGGCCTCGGCATGGCGACGATGCAGGCGCAGCGCTATGGCTACACGCAGATGATCAACAACGCCGTGCTGACCAACTCTTCCTACAAGCTGCGCTTCGCCCAGGACCTGACGCTCTACCTGGGCGAGATCGGCCTGGACCTGGAAGGGTTCGACCAGGACGCCGGCAAGGCGCACTGGATGGACGACCCGATCTGGCAGGGCGTGCGCCGGGCGGTCGAGACGATCGGCGGCGCCACGGACTACCTGGAGCAGTACTTCGCCGTGAACGTCGTGTTCGAGCCGCTGGTGGCCGAGCTGTTCCGCAGCGGCTTCGTCATGCAGGTCGCGGCGTCGCAGAACGACTTCATGACCCCCGCCGTGGTGTCCGCCGCCGAGGGCGACTACGAGCGCAACCTCGCCAACGCGGTCGAGCTGTTCCGCATGCTGGTGCTGGACGAGGCGCACGGCCAGGCGAACCGGGAGCTGTTCCATGGCTGGCTGATGAAGCACGGCACGGAGGCGAAGAACGCGGCCAACCTCTTGCAGCCGATCTGGTCGCAGCCCCGGGTGAAGATCACGCAGTTCGCCGACGTGGCGGAGCAGTCGCACAACCGCCTGCGCGCGGTCGGCTCCGAGATCGGCCTCGACGTGCGCCCGCTGGTCGAAGCCTGACCCGCAGCCGATCCAGGAGAGAGCCGATGGCGCAAGACAACATCTTCGAGTCCATGAAGGACATGCACCGCAGCCAAACCATCTCGCACCAGTGCGGGGTGACGATGAACGACAGCGTGGAAGCGCGGGCCATCGCCGAGGTCATGGCCGAAAAGCCCGGCATCCGCGTCACCGCCATGCCGGCGATGATCCGCATCGACGGCGAGGGGAAGATCGAGTTCAAGATGGACGAACTGAGCGAGCACCTCGGCCGCGAGATGACGCCGCACCTGTTCGAGATCTCGACCTCCACCCACTACGGCCGGATGGTCATGGTGGACGACAACACCGTGGTGCTGTTCGGCAACATGGACGACGTCAAGCAGTTCATCGAATAGGGAAGGGCGCCGACGATGTACCGCACGGAGGACGGCGAGGATATCTTCATCATCGACGGGCACGTCCACTTCTGGGATGCCAGCAAGGCGAACCAGAGGAACGTGCACGGCGCGCAGTTCATCGACTGCTTCTACGCCTACCACAGCAACCTCAGCCCCAAGGACCAGCTCTGGGCCAAGGAGAAGTTCGAGAAGTACGACGCGGAAACCATGCACCGCGACCTGTTCGTGGACGGCCCCGACGACATGGCGATCCTGCAGCCAACCTACCTCACGGACTTCTACAAGGATGGCTTCAACACCACCGAGCGCAACTCGGCCATAGCCAAGAAGCATCCCGACCGCTTCATCCTGAACGGCTCCTTCGATCCGCGGGACGGCGAGCAGGGGCTGGAGGCGCTGCACGCGCTCGCGGAAAAGTACAAGCTGCGCGGCCTCAAGCTCTACACCGCCGAGTGGCGCGGCGAGTCGAAGGGCTGGAAGCTCAGCGACAAGATGGCCTACCGCTACCTTGAGACCGCCGAGAAGCTCGGCATCAAGAACATCCACGTCCACAAGGGGCCGACGATCCTGCCGCTGAACCGCGACGCCTTCGACGTGGCGGACGTGGACGACGCGGCTTCGAGCTTCCAGGGCCTCAACTTCGTCGTCGAGCATTGCGGCCTGCCGCGCCTCGACGACTTCTGCTGGATCGCGACGCAGGAGACCAACGTCTTCGCCGGCCTCGCCGTGGCGCTGCCGTTCATCCACAGCCGCCCGAAATACTTCGCCCACATCATCTCGGAGCTGCTGTTCTGGGTCGGCGAGGACAAGATCCTGTACGGCAGCGACTACGCCATCTGGACGCCGCGCTGGCTGGTCGAGAAGTTCATGGCCTTCGAGCTGCCCGACGACGTGGCGCAGGAAACCGGGGTCAGCCTCACGTTGCAGGCGAAGAAGAAGATCCTCGGGCTGAACGCCGCCCGCATCTACGGCATCGACATCGAGGCGCAGAAGGCGAAGCTGCGCGCGGGCGAGCGCGTGGCGGCGGAATGAATGCTGCCGTGAACGACCCGGCCACGGCGAGCGCCCAGGTCGCTGCAAGCGACCGAGTCGGCGAGGTGCTGGCTCGGCTCGGCCGGGTGAACGACCCGGAGCTTGACGAGCCGGTGACGGGGTTGGGTTTCGTGTCCGGCGTCGCGGTGGACGACGATGGCCGGGTGCAGGTCGGCTTCCGGCTGCCGACCTACTGGTGCGCGGCGAACTTCGCCTTCCTGATGGCGGACGACATGCGGCGGGAGGTCGGGCGCCTGCCCTGGGTCAGCCGGGTGAGCGTGGTGCTGGGCGACCACATGTACGCTGACACGATCAACGCCGCGATGGCGCACGGCCGCTCGTTCCAGGAGGCCTTCGCGGCGGAGGCGGACGGCGACCTCGCCCCCCTGCGCCGCACCTTCGACCTCAAGGCGTTCCAGCGCCGGCAGATGGCGCTGCTCGACCACCTGCTCGAAGCGGGGCACGCGCCCTCGGCCCTGCTGTCGCTCACCATCGCCGGCTTGCGGTCCTTGGCCGGCGACGCGGGGGCGCCGGTGGTTGAGCGCTACCTGGAGCGCCGGGGCGTGCCGGGGCCGGACGGGCCGGACGATCCCGCC
>CAXUIQ010000098.1:0-2788 GCA_964250815.1 uncultured Acetobacteraceae bacterium | reverse complement strand
GGCTCGGGGGGCGGTTCACCGCGCCGGACGGCGAGCCGAGCCTGCTGGACTGCGGGCCTGGCCGCGGCGGGGAGCGCGCACCCCCGGTGGGCTGAGCGGTTGGGCAAACCCCCGCCCCACCCTCTCCCGAGGGGACCGGGACGGGACAGGGAGGGATGCGATGGCGAAGATGATGCTGCACGACGGGGCGGCGCGGATGGCGTTGGGCCGGGGCGTAGGGAAGCTCGCCCGCGCCGTTCGCGGCACGTTGGGGCCGAAGGGGATGAACGCGATCATCGACCGCCCCATCGGCACCCCGATGGTCTCGCGGGACGGGGTCAGCATCGCCCACGAGATCGAGCTGGCGTGCCCGTTCGAGAACATGGGCGCGACGGTGCTGCGGGAGGTTTCCAAGCAGACCAACGAGGTCGCCGGCGACGGCACCACCACGGCCACGGTGCTCGCCGACGCCATGGTGCAGGGCGGCCTCGAATGCCTCGCCCGCGGCGCCAACCCGGTCGAGCTGGCGCACGGGCT
Organism: uncultured Acetobacteraceae bacterium; assembly: GCA_964250815.1. GTDB lineage: Bacteria > Pseudomonadota > Alphaproteobacteria > Acetobacterales > Acetobacteraceae > CAHJXG01. Next base: position 2,272 of record CAXUIQ010000098.1, on the reverse strand, counting down.
GGAAGCAGCCGCCGCCGCAGCCACGGAGGCGTTGAACCGCAGCGCCCGCCCCGTGCGCGGCCCGGACGAGACGCGCGCTGTCGCGGTCATCGCCGCCAACGACGAGCGGACCGGCGCCATGGTCGCGGACGCCCTTCATCGCGTCGGCGCCGACGGCATCGTGACGGTGGAGTTCGGCAGCACCGTCGAGACCCGCCTTGAAATCGTGGACGGCATGGCGTTCGACCGCGGCTACCTGTCGCACCACATGGTCACGGACGTCGAGCGGATGCAGGTCGTGCTCGACGACCCGTTGATCCTGATGACCGATTGCAAGCTGCTGACCACGGAGGACGTGGCAGCCATCGAGGCGCTGCTCGCCGGCCAGAAGCGCCCGCTGCTGGTCGTGGCGGAGGAGGTCGCCCCCGCCTGCGTCGTGGCCCTGCTGTCGCGGCGGGACCGGGGCGAGCCGCCGGTCGCCGCCATCCACCCGCCCGAGTACGGCCATTGGCGCCGCGCCATGCTGGAGGACATCGCCATCGCCACCGGCGGCCGGGTGATCGCCCGCGACCTCGGCGGGCGCATCGCCGACCTGCGGATGCGCGACCTCGGGAGCGCGCGGCAGGTCAGCGTCTCCGCCAACCAAACCATCATCCGCGCCGGCGCCGGCGACCCCTCCGCCATCAAGGCCCGCCGCGAGCAGGTGTCGCGCCAGCACGAGGCCGCGCCGCAGAACATCGAGCGCGACAAATACCAGGAACGCCTGGCCAAGCTGTCCGGCGGCACGGCCATCATCTTTGCCGGCGGGGCCACCCCGGTCGAGCAGAAGCGCCGGGTGCAGTTGATCGAGGACGCGATCAACGCCACCCGCGCCGCCATCGAGGGCGGCATCGTGCCCGGCGGCGGCACCGCCCTGCTCCAGGTGGCGCCCGATCTGGACCCGATGGTGCGCACCCTGTCCGGCAGCGCACGGGAGGGAGCGGAGCTGCTGCAAGGCGCGCTGGCGCAGCCGCTCGCCTGCATCGCCAGGAACTGCGGCCTGGACCCCGACGCCATCGTCGGCCGCGTGCGGCAGTCGCCGCGCGGCGTGGGCTTCGACGCGCGCACCGGCGCGTTCGGCGCCCTGGTGGAGGCGGGCGTCATCGACCCGGTGCGCGTCACCGCCCCCCCGCAGCGCCACGCCGGCACGGTCGCCCGGCTGATCCTCACGACGCAGACGCTGATCGCGTCCAAGCCGGACGGCGCCGACCCGACCGCCGGCCCGGCGATGGGAGGCGGGGCGGAACTGCTCTAACAAGGTTGGCAATGGGAGAAGCCCATGGCGGAGCGGCGGCCAGGCGGGAACAGCTTTCCGGCACCCGGCGCCCCAGGGCCTTGCGCCATGAACCGCCGCTCCGAAGCCGCCGACACCATGGCGGCCTGGGAGCGGTTCCTGACCGGCGACCCCGGCGCCGCGATCCCCGCCCGCAACTTCGTCGTCGCGTCCTGGATGCGTAGCCAGGAATTGGGCATCAACCCGACCAGCCGGTCCGCCCCCCTCGTGGCCCGCGGCGACGCCATCGAGCACTTGCGCCAACGCCACGCCGACCTGGTCTCGGCCGCAGCCAGCGTGTTCGCCGAGGTCGCGGAGATGTTCAGCGGGTCGCGCTCGATCATGCTGCTGACCAACAACGACGGCGTCGTGCTGGACGCGGCCGGCGACCGGCACACCCTGGAGCAGGGCGAGGCCATCCACCTGACCCGAGGCGGCGACTGGCGGGAAAACGCGGTCGGCACCAACGGCATCGGCACGGCGCTCGCAACGGGCCGCCCGGCGCAGGTCCACGCGGCGGAGCACTTCTGCGAGGGGATCAAGGCCTGGACCTGTGCCGCCGCCCCCATCTTCGAGCCGGGCACCGGCGCCATGCTCGGCGTGGTCGATATCTCAGGCCCGCCGTCCACCTACGGGCGCAACAACCTGTCGCTCGCGGTATCGGCCGCCCGGCAGATCGAGATGGTCTTGGCGGAGCGCGCGGCAGGCGAGCGCATGCGCCTGCTCGAAGTCTGCCTGGACCGCATCAGCGAGGCCGACGTGGCCGGCATGGTGGCGATCGACCGCGCCGGCCGCCTGGTGCATCGCACCGGACGGGTGCCGACCCTGGTGGGACTGGGCCAGCGCGTGCCCGGCCTCGACGACGGCGGGGCCGTCGAGGACTGGGCCAGCCGGCTGCCCGAGGGCTTGCGGGCGGAATGGTTCAGCCCGGTGCGGGGGGCGGGGCGCGCCCTCGGCGCCGGGCGGGGGGTGCCGGCCCGG
>CAXUIQ010000097.1:0-10117 GCA_964250815.1 uncultured Acetobacteraceae bacterium | reverse complement strand
ACCGACAGGTGTCATCGCGTCACGGCCAGGAAACCGCCATCGACATAAATCACCTGGCCATTGATGAACGCGCCGGCGTCCGAGGCCAGCAGCAGGGCGGCGCCGCACAGATCCTCGGCCTTCCCCCAACGGCGCGCCGGGGTCCAGTCGCGGACGAAGTCGTGGAACTCCGGGACGTTGGCCTGGCTGAACTCCGTCGCCGTGTAGCCCGGCGCCAGGGCGTTCACCGTCACCCCCGTGCCGGCCAGGTCGGCGGCCATGGCGCGGGTGAGGCCGTGGATGGCGTTCTTCGCCGTCACGTAGGGCGCGAGCAGCGGCCGCGACACCTGGCCCATGATCGAGCCGAGGTTGATGATGCGCCCGCTCCCCTGCTCCACCATCACCCGGGCCGCCTGCTGCGCCACGCTGAAGCAGGCGGTCACGTCGATGTCGAGCACGCGATTCCATTCCGCCAGCGACAGCTCCAGGACGTGCTTGCGCACGATCACCGCGGCGTTGTTCACGACCACGTCGAGCCGGCCGTGGTCGCGCCTGGTGCGCGCGATGGCGTCAGTCACCGCCGCCTCATCCGTGACGTCGAAGACCTGCGCCGATGCCTCGGCGCCGGCGGCGCAGAGCTGTTCGGCCCGCGCCTCCACCGCCTCGTTGCGGTCTGCCAGCACCAGCCTGGCTCCTGCAGCTGCGAAGCCCTGCGCCAGCCCAGCCGCGATCCCGCCGGCGCCGCCCGTCATGAACACGACCCGGCCTTCGAGGGAGAACAAGGCGCCGGGTGCGAGGTGCTGGAACATGGCGGGCGGCCTCCGGAGGGTCAGACGAGCCGGTTGGCGACGGCTTCGCCGGCGCGGACGCGGGCGATGCTGTCCAGCAGCAGCGTGCCCATCCGCAGGCGCGTCTCGATGGTCGAGCTGCCCTGGTGCGGCTGCAGGAACACGTTGGGCAGGCCGAGGTAGCCCTCGTGGATGGCCGGCTCGCCGTTGAACACGTCGAGGCCCGCCGCCATCACCCGGCCGCTGCGGAGTGCGGCAACCAGCGCCTCGTCGTCCACCAGGTCGCCGCGCGACACGTTGGCGACCACCGCGCCATCCGGGAGCTTCTCGATGGAGCGGGCGTTCAGCAGCCCGCGCGTGTCCGGCGTCGCAGGTGCTGCGAGCATCAGGAAGTCGCTGAGCGGCAGCAGGTCGTCCAGCCGCGCGTGGAAGGCGGCCCCGTCCTCAAGCCCGGCGGCGAGGCGGGTGCGGTTGTGGTAGTGGACCTCCATCCCGAAGCCGTGCCGGGCGCGGCGGGCGACCGCCCGCCCGATCCGCCCCATGCCGACGATGCCGAGCCGCCCTCCCGACACGTCCCGCCCGATCACCTGGGTCGGCGACCAGCCCGTCCAGGTACGGCCGTAGATCAGGCGCATCGCCTCAAAGGCGCGCCGGGCCGCGCCGAGCAGGAGCAGCATGCCCAGGTCCGCCACCGCGTCGCTGAGCACGTCGGGGGTGGACAGCACGGCGATGCCCCGCGCACGCGCCGCCGCGAGGTCGATGTGCTCGTGGCCCACGGAAAAGGTCGCGATCACCCGCACCGTGCCGGGCAGCGCCTCGATCAGCCCGGCATCGACCCGGTCCATCGCCATCACGAGCAGCGCATCCGCCGCGTGCTCACGGGCATGGCGCAGGATCTCGTCGCGACTCCAGGTCTGCTCGTCCGGGTTGGCCAAGCACGCGCAGGCACCGTGGAGCCGCTCCATCACCGGGCCGGGCAACAACCGCGTGACGACGATGCGGCATTCCTTGCCGGCGTCCATGTCAGCCTCCCTGCCGTCCCGGTTCGCCGCCAGCCGGCCTGTCCGGGGCGGCATCACAAGGGCAGGCCGAAAACTTGTCAACCAATGTTACATGTCGGCGGCCAGATTCGCGGATGGGCATAAGCGTCCGGCCTGGATGGACCCGTCCCCACAGACGCGGGGCGCCGGGGGCGGCAGCCGGCTGCCCCCACGGCTCAAAGTGGAGCCAAGGTCCCGTCGCCCCCGGCCATGTCCGCCGCCTCGCCTCGGAACGCGGCTGCCGCCCCCGGCCGCTCAGGCGTGGGGCCGGGTCTGCTCGACCGACGGCCGGGTCCGCGTTTGCCGCTGCAAGCGTTCGAGCCGCGGCGTCGGCGGCATCCAATCGGCCTGCGGGAAGCGGAACTGCACGTAGTCGAGCGCCACGACGGCGGCGATCTCGGCGAGGGTTGGCGTCCCGTCGCCGGGTTCGGACAGATCGGCGTCGAGCCGCTTCAGGCCCTCGGCCATGCTGCGCTGCCGCCGCAGGCCGACCGGCGACCCGTCGAAGGAGGGGCCGGCGATCTTGCGGCCGATCAGCGTGTGGACCGCGGCGTCGATCACCCCCATGGCGGTGCCCGCCCGCGCCACGCCGCCCGCCGGGTCGCCGCCAAGGAGCGTCGGCTCGGGCCTGGCCGCCTCAAGCCAGAGGACGATCAGCAGGCTTTCGGCGAGCGCCTGCCCGTCGTCGGTGACCAGGGTCGGGACGCGGGCCGCGGGGTTGACCGCCAGCAGGTCCGGGTCGTCGCCCCAGGGATCGACGACTTGCGTCTCGATGTCGTGGAACCCTTTTTCCTGCAACGCGATGCGCGCGATGCGGGCATAGGGCGATGTCGTGTTGATGAAGAGCTTCACGAGGCTTCCCCCATGCTGGTTGGTTTTGCCGGTTGATCCTGCCGGAAATTTCGGGCCGGCAGCTCCGGCCCGCCCTACGCCGCGAGCCGCGCCTCCTGCAGCTTGCGCAGCCCTGCTTGCTCAAGCAGGGGCATGACCCGCTCGTTCCAATAAGGCAGTTCCGTGTTGTAATCGACCATCGACACCAGCGTGCCGTCGATGCCCGTGCCGGACAGCTCAAGCAACTGGTCGGTCACCTGCTCCGGCGTGCCGACCAGGGGGTAGCCGCCCCAGCCGGCGATGAAGTTCGCCCGGAACTTGTCGAAATACTCCGGCGAGTAGGAGCCGCTCTCGATCCCGAACACCTTGCACACGTTGTCCGCGGCTTCCCAGTCTCCCCTCTGATGCACGTAGTAGTCGTAGTAGTCCCGCGCCTCCTTCTCGGTGTCCCGCACCACCGCGTAGGAATAAGTGAACGTGCCGATCTCGCGCTGGTACTTCGTCCAGGCGAGCTCCTTGGTCGCCTTGACCCAGGCTGCGCCCTTTTCGGGGTTCTCGACCACGGAGAAGTTGATGTCGCAGTACTTGGCGGCGAACTCGCGGCCTTTTGGCGAGGAGCCTGCGCTGATCAGGACGGGCCGCGGCTTCTGGAAGGGCTTCGGGTCGGCGAAGCCCTGGTTGACCGTCAGGAACTCGCCCTTGTAGTCGAACCATTGCTCGGTCCACAGCTTCTCGACGATCTCGACCCACTCGGTCGCGTACTCGTAGCGGGTGTCGTGTTCCATCATCTTCACGCCGAACATCTCCATCTCCGGCGTGAACCAGCCGCAGACCATGTTCAGCCCGAAGCGGCCCTTGGAGACGTGGTCGATGGTGGTCGCCATCTTGGCCGCGACAATCGGATGCAGCGTGGGCACGTGCGAGGTTGCGAACAGGTAGATCCTCTCGGTCACTGCCGCCAGCGCCGCCGCCCAGGTGTAGGTTTCCATGCAGTTGCCGTTGAAGTTGCTGGGGCCGCCGAACCCGCGCCAGCGGGCGATGGGCACCATGCACTCGAAGCCTGCGGCTTCCAGGAGGCGCGCGATCTCCAGGTTCTTCTCCCAGGTCGGCTCGAAGCTGGTCTCGGCCAGCGTCATCGCGCAGGCGTTGGAGCAGTTCGAGCCGAAGATCCCGAGCTTGAGCTTGTTGTCGTTGAACAGCGGGTTGCCGGCGGCGCGGAACGGATCGAGGTTGCTCATGCTTCTCCCCCTTGAACAATTGCTTTTTCAGCCGCCGGGGCACCGGCAGCCAGTCCACGGATTGCCTTGGAGACCGTGCGTCACGATAGGCGCCATGAATCCTCCCCGGACCGGGTCCGGCGCCGCGAAGCGGTCGGCGGAGGCGCGCTTGTTCCCGGGCATCCGGGGGCTGCGGCCCTAGGCGTTTCCTCTTGCGACGACCGCCCCTGCGGTCCTTTTGCGCCAACCCTGGCGCGGGCGCGTCACCCTGTCCAATATATAATCCCCGGGTAACCCATTCGTGGTAGGTATGGAATTACGGCACCTCCGCTACTTCCTGGCCATCTCCGAAGAGCTGAGCGTCACCCGTGCCGCGGCACGCCTCGGCATCGGCCAGCCCCCCTTAAGCCAGCAGATCCAACAGCTTGAACGAGAGGTCGGAGCGCCGTTGTTCAACCGCCTGCCGCGCGGCGTCTCGCTGACGGAGGCCGGGCAGCGTTTCCTCACAGATGCGCGGAGCATCCTGCTGCAGGTCGATCAGGCGCTCGGCAACGCCCGCCGGGCGGCGCGCGGGGAGGTCGGGGCGATCCGGATCGGCTTCACGTCCTCGGCATCCTTCAACCCCTTCGTGACCTCCGCCATCCGTGATTACCGCCGGGCGTTTCCCGATGTCGGGGTGATCCTCCTGGAGGAGACGACGGCCCACTTGCTGGGCCTTTTCCATGCGCAGCGGCTGGATGCCGCCTTTGTCCGTCCCGCGCCCGGCGAGGCCGAGCACCTGGACACGCACCTGCTGTTCCGCGAGGAGATGCTGGTGGCCCTGCCCGAGGGCCACCGCCTCGCCGGGCAAAGGAGCATTCCCCTCCTGGCATTGGCGGAGGAGTCCTTCATCCTCTACCCCCGCCGGAACGGCCGGGCGCTCTACGATGCCATCGTGGGGGCGTGCCAGGCCGCCGGCTTCAGTCCCGCGGTGGGCCAGGAAGCGCCGCAGATGGGCTCCACCGTCACGCTCGTCGCCGCCGGCATCGGCGTGTCGGTCGTTCCAGCCTCCATGGGCCATCTGCGCACACCCGGCGTGGCCTACAGGAAGATCAAGGGCCGCGGTCCCCGGGCGGACATGAGCCTCGTCCACCGGGACGCCTCGGCTCCGGCCGTCACGCGGGCCTTCTGCGCGATGGTGCTCAAGCGCCTGCCGCAGGCCGAGGACGCGGCCGCCGGAGCCGGGAGCCGAAGGGCGCTGCCAAAAGCCGCGCAAGCGGCGCCGCGCATCCATGATCTTCGACGCTGATGCCCATGCTCATGTCCATGCCGGCCGACGATGGACGGATGCAGGCGGCGGCAGCGGCTGCCTAACCTACGCCGGCAGTCCCTCGATCAGCTCCGCCCCTTCCAGCGCCTGCATCGACGTCGCGGCCCGCTCCTCCGCGGTGGTCGGCCCGGCCGCCCAGGCAGCGGGCGAGGAAGCTCTCGGACACGGCGGCAGGGGCCAGGCTGTCCTCCGGCCGCATGAGGCCGTGCCCTTAGTCCGGGAGGCGCGCCTGTTGAGCGACACCAGCACCTCGCCGCGGATGCGCCGGCTGCCGCCGGCCGGGATGGCGTGCACGCCCTCGGGGGTCAGGAGCCTGGCGTCGCCGGTGCGCACGTCCACGGCGTGCAGGCGCCAGTTCCCGTCGCCGCCGCTGTCCTGCAGGGACACCAGGCGCCGGCCGTCATAGGCCCAATAGCAGTCGCGCATCCCCGCGCACGGCATCGTGCGTGACAGGCCGCGCCTCGTCCGGCGCCCCGGCCGGCGCGACCCAGACGTTCATCATGCCCTCCAACGGCACGGTCCAGGCCAGGTGCAGGCCATCGGGGCTGATGGCGCAGCCGGACCTGTTCAGTTTGCCGAACGGATGGGCGCGCGGGATCGGGCTGTCGGGCATCCGGCGGCTCGGCTCCGGATTGCGTGCTGGGAGTGGAGCACAGGGCCTTGGCGCGGCTCAACGCTGTTCGCCCTTGCGGCGGCATCGAGCGGGTTTCGGCTGCGGCTGCGCTGGCGCAGAACGGAACCGCGTCGCCGCCGAGGGTCGCTTGCAGTCCGCGCGCAGACATGGCGTAGTACGGTCGTGCGCCCGCAGAGGCGCCGCCCGGGCTTGGGAGGGCTTCCACGATGGTATCGCGCCGGCACGGCCTGAAGCTTGCCGCCCTGCTGCCCGTGGCCACGCTTGGCGCCGCGCGCCCAGGCGCCGCCCAAACCCCGGCCCCGACCGTCCGGACGCCCGTGGCGTTCGCGGTCCCGCCAGGCGCCTGCGACTGCCACGTCCACGTCTTTCCCGACCCGGAGCGGTTCCCTTTCTGGGCCGGGCGCGCTTACACCCCGCCCGTCGCCACCGCCGACGAGCTGCTGGGGTTGCAGCACGCCCTGCACATGGACCACGTCGTGATCGTGACGCCCAGCGTGTATGGGACGGACAACGCGGCGACGCTGGACGGGATGCGGCAGCTCGGCCCGGAGCGGGCGCGCGGCGTCGCCGTGATCGACCCAAGACCGGCCCGGCGGAGCTGGACGCCATGGCGCGGGCCGGCATCCGCGGCGTCCGCGTCAACCTGGAGCAGGCCGGCGTGTTCGACCCCGCAGCCTCCGCCAAGCGGCTGCAAGAGGCCGTGCAGCAGATCGGCGGGCGGCCCTGGCACCTCCAGATCTACTCGCGCCTGTCCGTCATCGCCCCACTCAAGACGCAGTTGGCGGCGCTGCCGATGCCCGTCGTGTTCGACCACTTCGCCGGGGCGCAGGCGGCGCTGGGTCCGCAGCAGCCGGGCTTCGACGCGGTGCTCGACTTGGTGAGGGCGGGCAAGGCCTACGTCAAGATCTCCGGCGCCTACCGCGCCTCGGACCGTGCCCCGGACTATCCCGACGTGGCGGCGCTGGCGCGGGCGCTCCTGGCGGCCAACCCGGACCGGCTGGTCTGGGGCAGCGACTGGCCGCACCCGGACAGCGCGGTGGTCCCAACCCGGAAGCCCACCGACCTGGCGCCGGCGCAGCCCATCGACGACGGGCGGGTGCTCGACCTGCTTGCGGAATGGGTGCCCGATGCGGCGGCCCATGCGCACATCCTCGTGGACAACCCAAGGCAGCTCTACGGGTTCTGAGCGGAAGCGTTTCCAGCGAGCCGGCCCCAAGGCGTCCCAGGGCCGGCTCCGTCGGCTGACCCCGGAGCAAGGCTGAGGCCACCGGTTCCGCATACCCGGTTCGGCGGCACGGTTCCTCGGACCCAACTGTGCGGCAGTCCCCGGCGCCAGCGGACCATTCGACCTGCAGCCCCTGTCCGTATTACCCTCGCCGCAGCGCCCCCGCGACGAGGTGAGCGATGGAGGAACCGTCCCATGCCGCTCAGCCGCCGCGGCCTGATCGCCGCCGCCCTCACGCCGTGGCATGCCCATGCCCAGCCCGCTGCCCCGCTGCGCATCGGCGTGCTCACCGACCTGTCGGGCCAGTACCGCGACAACTCCGGCCCGGCCAGCGTGCTCGCCGCCCGCCAAGCCGTCGAGGACTTCCGGCCGGAGCAGCACGGCCTCCGTGTCGAGATCCTGGCCGCCGACCACCAGCAGAAACCCGACGTCGGCGCCGCCATCGCCCGGGAATGGTTCGACCGCGAAGGCGTCAGCGCGATAGCCGACCTCAACAACACCGCCATCGCGCTCGCCGTCCGCACCCAGGCCATCGAGAAGGACCGCGCCCTGCTGATCAGCGGCGCGGCGTCGGCGGACCTTTCGGGCAAATCGTGCAGCGCCAACCAGGTCCATTGGGCGCCGGACACCTGGGGCAACGCGCACTCCACGGGGGAGGCGCTGCTGCGGGCCGGGCGCAAGTCCTTCTTCCTGATCGTCGCCGACTACGTGTTCGGCCACACGCTGGCGCGGGAAGTGGCTGCCCTGGTGCGGGACGGCGGCGGCACGGTGCTGGGATCGGCCGCCTATCCCTTCCCGGGCACCACGGATTTTTCCTCCCTGCTCGTGCAGGCGCAGGCCAGCGGCGCCGACGTGGTCGCGTTCTGCAACACCGGCGGCGACATGGAAAACGCGGTGAAGCAGGCCGCCGAGTTCGGCCTGGGGCAGAACGGACGGGCGGTGGCGCCGATGTTCGGCTTCATCACCGAGATCAAGGCGCTCGGGCTGCCAACCGCCCAGGGCCTGTTCCTGACCGAGACGTTCTACTGGGACCTGAACGGCCGCACCCGCGCCTTCACCCGGCGCTTCCTGCCCAAGACGCCCGGCAACTACCCGAGCAGCCTCCATGCCTCCTGCTACAGCGCCGTGACCCACTATCTCAAGGCCATCGCCGCAGGGGCGTCCCGCACCTCCGGACGGGCCGCGATCGCCGCGATGAAGGCCATGCCGACCGACGACGACTGCTTCGGCCCGGCCAGCATCCGGGCGGACGGACGGTTCCTGTGCCCCACCCACCTGTTCCAGGTGAAGGCGCCGGCGGACAGCACGGGTCCGTGGGACCTGTTCCGCCTGGTGTCCTCCACCCCCGGGGAGCGCGCGTTCCGTCCGCTGGCGGCGGGCGGTTGCACGATGGAGCCGGCATGAACGCGCTGGCCCCCGCCGGCGAAGATGCAGTCCATGCGCCGACAGGCGCAGCTTCGGTTCATGCGCCGACCGGCGCAGGGGCGGTCCCGGACAGCCGCGGGCTGAACCTGTTCCGGGCCGACCCGGCGCTCGCCCGCCTGGCCGCGCTTTACCTCCCGCCGGACCTGTCCGCGCACCTCCTGCCGCACCTGGACCGCCTGGGCGCGCTCGCGGGCGGCAGCCTGGACGAGCTGGCCGGCACCGCCGACCGCAACCCGCCGAAGCTGCACCACCGCACCCGCCGCGGCGAGGACGTGCAATCGGTCGAGAAGCACCCGGCCTATCGCGAGATGGAGCGCCTGGCCTTCGGCGAGTACGGCCTCGCCGCCCTGTCCCACCGCGGCGGCGTGCTGGGCTGGCCGGCGCCGATGCCGCCGGCCGCCAAGTACTTGCTGACCTTCTTGTTCGTGCAGGCCGAGTTCGGGCTGATGTGCCCGGTCAGCATGACCGACAGCCTGGCGCGCATCCTGCGCCGCTTCGGCGGCCCGGCGCTGGTCGCGCGCTACCTGCCGGCGCTGACCAGCCAGGACATGGATACGCTGGCACAGGGCGCGATGTTCATGACCGAGCAGGGCGCCGGCTCCGACGTGGGCGCCACCGCGGTCAGCGCCGCGCCCTTGCCGGACGGGACCTGGGCGCTCACGGGCGACAAGTGGTTCTGCTCCAACCCCGACGCGGCGCTCGCCATGGTGCTGGCCCGGCGGGTCGGCGCGCCGGACGGCATCCGCGGCGTCAGCCTGTTCCTGCTGCCCCGCACCCTGCCCGACGGGCGGGCCAATGCCCTGCACATCGTGCGGCTCAAGGACAAGCTCGGCACGCGGTCCATGGCCAGCGGGGAGGTGCAGTTGCGCGGCGCGGCCGCCTGGCTGGTCGGCGACCCCGGCGCCGGGTTCCGGCAGATGGCGGACATGGTCAACAACTCCCGCCTGTCCAACGGAGTGCGTGCGGCCGGCCTGATGCGGCGCGCGGTGACGGAGGCCGGCTTCGTCGCCCGGCGCCGCGTGGCGTTCGGCACGACGCTCGCCGACATGCCCCTGATGCAGCGGCAACTGCTCAAGATGCAGGTGTGGGCGGAGCAGGCGCGCAGCATGAGCCTGCAAGCCGCGGACGCCCTGCGCCGGTCGGACGCCGGGGAGGACGGGGCCTACGCGCTGCTGCGCATCCTTACGCCGCTCTTGAAGTTCCGCGCCTGCCGGGACGCGCGCAAGGTGGCCGGGGACGCCATGGAGGTCCGCGGCGGCTGCGGCTACATCGAGGAATGGCCGGACGCCCGCGTGCTGCGGGACGCCCACCTGGGGTCGATCTGGGAGGGCACCAGCAACGTCGTGGCGCTGGACGTGATGCGGGCCGCACGGCGCGACGGCGGGTTGGACGCGCTGCTGGCGCACGTGCGCGGCCTAGCGGTGCCGGGGCTTGATGGAAACGGGCTGGACGTGCAGCCGGCGATGGCGCGCGCCGCCGGGCTGGCGGAGGCGGCCATGGCGCCCGGCGGCACGCACCTGACGCGCCAGGCGGCCTCGGCGCTCTACCACGTCACGTCCGCCGCCGCGATGGCATGGGAAGCGGCCCGGCTGGACGACCCGGCGCGGCTGGCGCTGGCCGGGATGGTGCTGCGCCACCGCGTGCTGCCGCGCGACCCGCTGGCTGCCGA
>CAXUIQ010000096.1:0-10270 GCA_964250815.1 uncultured Acetobacteraceae bacterium | reverse complement strand
CCGGCCCCCCCCCCCCCCCCCACCCCCCGGGGGGGGGCGCCCCCCCCCCCGGGGCGCGCGGCGTCACCCACCTGTTCAACGCCATGTCGCAGCTCGGCCACCGCGCGCCCGGCCTCGTCGGCGCCGCGCTGGACCACGGCGGGCTGTGGGCCGGGCTGATCGCCGACGGCCACCACGTCCACCCGGCGGCGCTGCGGGTCGCGCTGCGGGCCAAGCAGGGTCCGGCGCGGCTGTTCCTGGTCAGCGACGCGATGCCGCCGGCCGGGTCAAGCTGCGACACGTTCACGCTGGGCGGACGGACCGTGACCCGGCGGGACGGTCGGCTGACGCTCCCGGACGGCACGCTGGCGGGATCGGACCTCACGATGGACCGGGCGGTCCGCTTCGCCGTCGAGCACCTCGCCCAGCCGCTCGCGGAGGCGTTGCGGATGGCGAGCCTCTACCCCGCGCAGTTCCTGCGGCTCGACGCGGCCCGCGGCAGGATCGCGCCGGGGTTCGCGGCGGACATGGTGCTGCTGGGCGGCGACCTGTCGGTGCGGACCGTGTGGATCGGCGGCGCCGTCATGCCAGGACCCGGGCATCGGCCTCCAGCAGTTCCGGCCCCATGAACAGCGAGCTGCGGTCCAGCCGGGCGTGCAGGGCGAACCGCTCCGGGGTGAGCGGCCCGGGCCGCCCGATCAGGTAGCCCTGCACCTCGTCGCAGCAGTACGCCTGCAGGATCTCAAGCTGCGTCTGGTGCGCCACGCCCTCGGCGCAGACCGCCATGTCCAGCCCGGCGCCCAGTTGCAGCACGGCGCGGGTGATCACCTCCGTGCGGCGGCAGGTGCCGAGGTTCTCGATGAACAGGCGGTCGAGCTTCAGCTTGTCGAACGGTATGGTGCGCAGGTAGCTCATGGACGAGTAGCCGGTGCCGAAGTCGTCCAGCGACAGGCCGACGCCCAGGGCCTTGAGCTGCGCAAGCTCGCGCTGCGCGTTGCCGGCGTTGTCGATGAACACGCGCTCCGTGACCTCAAGCTCCAGCCGGCTGGGGTTGAGGCCGGTGTCGTTCAGCGCGGCCTCCACGGCGTGCGACAGGTCCTCCCCCTCGAACCAGTAGGCGGACACGTTGACCGCGGCGCGGAACGGCTGCGGCCAGCGCTGCGCCTCGGCGCAGGCGGCGCGGAGCACCCAGGTGTCGAGCTGCTTGTAAAGGCCGAGCGCCTCCGCGATCGGCACGAAGGTGCCGGGCGACACCTTGCCGCAGCCCGGGCGGTCCCAGCGGACCAGCGCCTCGAACCGTTGCAGCACGCCGGTCAGGCAGTTGACGATGGGCTGCCAGTGCAGGTGGAGCTGCCCGGCGTCCAGCGCTTCCCGCAGGTCGCGCTCCAGCTCCCGCCGGTTGGCCGAACCGCGATCCTCGGGCAGCGGCAGCAGGGCGGCCGGCGCTGCCTCATTGGCGCGCAGGCCGGCATCGGCCCGGCGCCCGTCGGTCGCTTCCTGTTCTGCAACGGCGTGGTCCCCGTCGCCCTCCCCAGGGCGCAAGGCGTTCAGGCTGAGGCTCGAACCATGCGGCATCGTTGATCCCTACCGTTTGCAAGAACGCTGGAGGCAGCGCCACGCGCCGTCCTTGGCCATTATGCCTACTTGTGCGCCAAACCGCATAAAGCAAACTGCGTATCCGTACGTAATATCCACCAGCCCCTCTAGCCATTGAAACCTATGGTTGTTTTCTGGGTCGAAAGCCAAGATTTTTGGTTTGCAGGCCAGCCGGGCACCGGCGCGGCGCGGCGGCCGGTTCAGGCGCCCCGGTTCCGGAGCTGCGGCGCGGCCTCCCGCACCGACGCCGCTGCCCCCAGGGCGGCCGGGCGCAGCACCTCGTCCCAGCTTGACGCAAGCGCCAGGCGGTCCTGCCGCGCCCCGCCGCAGCGCGACGCCGCGCCGCGCAGCCCGTCCACGAACCCCTGCACCGTGGGCGCCGCCCCGACGATGTCCGGCGACAAGGCGCCGAGCGCCTGGGCGGTCTTCGGCCCGTAGCTGTTGGTCACCACGGCGCCGCCGCAGGCCGCCATCTCCAGCACGGGGTAGCTGGTGTGCGGGGACAGCATGGGGCACAGCAGGAGGTCGGCCTGGCGCAGGCTGTGGCACCCCATGGCAGGCAAGACACAGCCGGGGCCAGCATCCGCTTTGCTATGGTCCTGATCATCGACAAGCCCCGCTGCAGGTTGCTAACGTTCTCGCCTGGGCAGGCTTCCGAGACGGCCCAAGCATCTTCCTTGGGCCGGACTGATCTGATATGGTAACGGAAGGCGCATGGCCCCACAACACGTGGAATGACACAAGCTACTCAGGACCCTGCGGCGGCTTCTCCGATTCCTCCTGAGTTGGGAACGGCGACGAACATCCTTGGACGGACCGCGGCCGGGGCTGGCTGGACGGTCGGTTGGCGCATGGCGACGCGCTTGTTGGGGCTGCTCAACACCCTCATCCTGACCAGATTGCTGATGCCAGCGGATTTCGGCCTTGTCGCCCTGGGCGGCAGCTTCGTTGCTTCGCTGGACGCCATGTCTGCGCTGGGCGTTGAGGACGTCCTGGTGCGTGAGAGAACGTTTGACCGGAAGCTCTACGACACCGGCTTCACGTTGAACCTGATCCGTTCCGTGCTGACAGGCACGATCCTGGCAGCGTCTGCCCTGCCGATTGCCGGCTTTTTCCGGGAACCGAGACTTGCGGAGGTGTTGCTGGCACTGGCGTTGGGAACGGTCGCCACCGGTTTGACCAACATCGGGACCGTGGACTTCAGGCGCTCGCTTTCCTTCGACCGGGAGTTCCGCCTGCTGGTTGTGCCGCGTGTCGCCGGCGTGCTGACGACGGTCCTCGTGGCCTTGGCGACGCGGAGCTATTGGGCGCTCATCGCAGGCATCCTGACCGGTCGAAGCCTCGCCGTCATGCTGAGCTACACCATGCATCCCTATCGGCCGCGCCTGACCTTGCGGGCGTGGCGGCACTTGGCCGGATTTTCGGTGTGGACGTGGGCGCTGAGCATTGCCGCCTTGGTCCGCGACCGCGGCGACGGGTTCTTGATAGGGTGGTCCCTCGATGCGACGCAGGTCGGGATCTACAGCATCGGAACCGAAATCGCCGATCTGCCGACGACCGAACTCGTCTCCCCCTTGGGACGCGCCTGTTTCTCTGGTTTCGCCGCGGCAAGGCATTCCGGCGAGGATTTGGGACAGACTTACCTGCGGGTGGTTGCCGCTGTCGCCCTGCTCGCCTTTCCGATCGCCGTGGGCATCTCACTGCTCGCCGATCCCATGGTGAGGCTGGCATTCGGGCCAAAATGGCTTGAGGCAATCTTGGTCATCCAGGTGACCGCAATGTTCTGCGCAACGACAGTCTTCGGGCAGATCAGCGGTGCCTTGTTCGGTGCCCACGCGATGCTGCGCTCCCTGTTCGCGATCACCGCATCGGGGATGCTGCTGCGGGTCGCGCTGTTGTTCCTCCTGGTCCCCCGCGTCGGCATCATGGGGGCCGTGTTCGCTGCCGGCATCCCCATGCTGTGGGAGTATGCCATCTATGTCGCAGTCACGTTGCGCCGCTTCGATTTGCGCTTCCGCGACATGGGGAGACGCATCTGGCGCCCGCTCGTCGGCACCATGGTGATGGCGGCGTGGCTCTACGGCCTTGGGCTGGGCTGGGCGCCGACGTCCGGAACCACGGCGTCGCTGGTGCGCGTGATCTTCGCCGCAGCCGCTTTGGGAGCCGGCATCTACGTCGCGACCATTGCTGCCCTGTGGTCCGCGGCGGGCAGCCCCGCCGGAGCTGAAACCGACGTCCTGCTGTTGGCATCGCGGTTGTTCAACCGCGTCCGGGGTTTGCAAAGGCGAACCCCGCCAGCGTGAGCATCTCGTTGCCCTAGGGATCAGAACGCCCCATGGCTTGCTTGATGCGCTTGGAGATGCTCGACCGGCCGTATAGGCGCTGCATCCTAAGCCGCGCGGACGCGCCGAGCCTCAAGCAGAGAGCATCATCGACGAGCAACCGCACGCATGCGTTGGCCAGCGCCGTGTCGCTTTCATGGAGCAAGATCTCTTCGTCGTGCCTGAACGCGAGGCCTTCCGCTCCGACCTTCGTTGCAACCATGGGCTTGCCGTATGCGGCTGCCTCGATGAGCTTGATCCGGGTTCCACCCCCGTTGGCCATTGGGCAGCAAACGACCCGTGCCCGCGCGTAGAGGGCGTCGAGATCCGGGACAAACCCCAGGTACTCGACGCGGCCTTCGGCCTGAGTTGATCGAGGCAAGGCATCTGAGCCGTTCCCGGCGACGAGCAGCCGTGCCCGCGGCAGGATTTGCCATATCAGCGGCATGATCTTGCCGGCGAGGCGCGCCACGCACTCGATGTTCGGTTCATAGGTCATCAACCCGATGAACAGCATCGTGGGTTCCGAGGGCAAGGGCGGCGGCGCGCCAGGCGCTTCGACGGCGTTTGGGACCGTCACCACGCCGCGCATCCCAAGCTTTGCCAGGTGGTCGCGGTCGCGGTCCGAGCAGACAAAGGTGGCTTGCGACAGTTTTGCGCCTTTTCGTTCAGCGTTGAGCAAAGCTGGGACGTGCAGGGCATACATCAGCTTCCCCGGCCAGACCGGCGTTTGCATGGCGTAGCGCAGGCGCATCCGATGCTCGACGTCGTCCAGGTCGAAGAACATCCTTGGCGGGCGCCGTGCTGTTTGAAGCATTGCGCACATTGCAGGCAGCCGATGCACGAACACCAGGCTGGTCGGCTCGTCAAGGTTGCGGTTGATCTCGGTGATCGCGGCAGCTCCGCCGAACGGGAAGAGGCTTGGCTGACGCGCCGCGTCCACGCTCCCTTCCAAGTAGTGGTTGTAGAAAGTCTCCGCCCTGCTCCGCCTTGGAGCGAGGATGACCTCCACGGCATGGCCCCAATAGTCCGACTCGACCGTATCCAGACGTTTCTGCCGACCTTCCCATTCCCGGACGACTTGCTTCGGCACGAGCCTGAGTATCCGAACAGGCTGATCCGCTTCGGCAATTGCGCCGAGAAACAACGCAAGCCGTTTGTTGACGCCCTGGGAATCACTGCCAGTTGTCGTCGGCAAGGTCGGGGTGATCACCAGTGGCTTCAAGCCGACATCCCCTAAGCCTTGAAGTCACGAGAGCAGGTCGCGTCAACAAGGCCCCACACAAAACGATGCATCACCAACGGCAGATACTCTCGACAGGGTCAACCATCGAAATCATTTTCTATTTCTAACAAATCTGGTCGCGGGCCAACCCATCCCTCGACGATGGCAGCAATCTGGCATGCGACTGGATCGAGGGTCTTGGCCCAGTCACGTGGCATGTTGGCTGGCTTGGAACCATATCGCCCCCCGTTGACGTGGGACGCACTCCGTATCAGGCCCTGGGTCATGGCCTCCACGGTGGGCTCGACCGCAATGATGTTTTCCGACATGGCTTCCAAAGCCTCGCGGGTCTTTGTGGCGAACGT
The DNA here is from genome assembly GCA_964250815.1 of uncultured Acetobacteraceae bacterium. Classification (GTDB taxonomy): domain Bacteria; phylum Pseudomonadota; class Alphaproteobacteria; order Acetobacterales; family Acetobacteraceae; genus CAHJXG01. Next base: position 4,784 of record CAXUIQ010000096.1, on the reverse strand, counting down.
GTTGGTGACTGACCAGCCGCCGCACGCAGCCATCTCCAGCACAGGATAACTTGTGTGCGGGGACAGCATGGGGCAGAGCAGGACGTCGGCCCCGCGCAGCACGTCGCCATAGCCGGCGTAATCGGTCCAGGGTGCACGCCGGAGCATGTGCCCATTGCCGAGCGGCAGATCCGGAACGCTTCCCCGACTGCCGATCGACACGAATTCCCACCCGGCGAACACCGGGTCAGCGGCGGCTTGGCGCAATGCCAACAGTCCCAGGCCGAAGAGGTTGCGCGTGCTGGTAGGCCTCGCATAGAACAGCAGGCGGCGGGGGCGGTGCGTTGCGCTTCCAGGACCGGGGTAGAACAGATTGGCGTCCACCGCCGGCTCAAAGACGATGGCGCGTTCCCGCATGGCCGGCTCGTTCAGCCGTCCCATCGGTTGAGCCAACAGATAATCGGCCAGCGTCGCCTGATTTATGACCGGCCAAAAGTCCAGCCCGTAAGTTTCGGCTGTCAGCGCGAAATTGCTGGACCAGGCATAGAAACCTGGCTCGAACTCCTGCAGCATGTAGAAGAACTGGCGAACCGGCATCTTCGGCAGCACAGCCTTCAACTGTTGCGCTGTCGTCCAATGGGTCGCCAGGAAGACATCCCCGGGGCCGATCTGCAAGGGCTTGCTTGCCTGTGCAGCACTCGCGACTTGAATGTTCGGAACGTCGCCGCCTCCAAGCAAGCTTCGCGCATGGTTGCGAAGCCACTTCGGGTCAATCGTCGCAACTTCGGTCGTGGAGACCAATCGGACCGACAGGCCGTGTCTCGCGATCCGGCAAGCGAGGTTGATGACAGTGTTGGGGCCACCGGTCATCCCCATGACCGACCAGGCAGCGTCCAGTATGTTGAGCGTCGGCCTGCTGACGGGCGTCTCACCGTAGTGCACGTGCATCGGCGTCGCGTGCAGGACATCGAGCAGACGTTGCTCAAACAAAACGGGATTGGTGAGTTGGAGAAGGTTTCTCGCTAGACGCTCGGGGTCGTTGCGCAGCAGCTTGGCATTGGTCAATATCTTCTTCAAAATGCGGTTAAGGTGCTTCAAGTCATCCGGCATGGGTGCGCCTTTCCATCGCGGCATCCGCAAGGCCACAGTGTCCGCCCATAACCGTCTCCAGGGCGGGCGATGAAAGTTCCGACGAGCAGCGATGCCGGAAACTGTTGTCATTCTGCAATGTGCCCACTATGCCCTGTGGCGCTGGCAAATGCGAGGCCCTACCCAGCCCCAACTCGGTGCGACACACCGCAACTGGCAAACTTGGTCACCTAGAACGGCATCATGAGCTCCCTTTTCTTCAATGCTCCCCGTCCGGCACTGATCGCGGCAGGGGCGCGGATCTGCACCCTGGTCATCGACGCGGAGGAGAGCTTCAACTGGGACACGCCCGTCCGCGGCACAGCCTACACGACCTCCTGCATGCGCAACATTGGCGAGTTGCATCGGATCCTCGGCGCTTATGGGATCGTGCCGGCCTACCTGCTGACCTACCCGGTGCTTGACGACGTTGACGTGGTGCGCAACCTGCGCCATCAACTTGACAGGGGCAGGTGCACGTTGGGGGTGCAGTTGCATCCGTGGGTCACGCCCCCGTTCGGCGATGATGTCGGCACGCGCTACTCGTTTTCGGGCAATCTCCGCCCCGATCTTGAGGAGCGCAAGCTGATCGCCCTGAAAGCCAAATTCGTGGAGTGCTTCGGCTACGAACCCGTGGTATATCGAAGCGGCCGCTATGGCGTGAGCCGGGAAACAGCGGCCCTTCTGGAAAAGCACGGCTTTGCGATCGACACCAGCCTCGCGCCGCGCACGACGTTTGACGCCGAGGGAGGGCCGGACACCACGACCCTCGATTACGGGCTGTTCTGGTTCGGCAAGGAGCGCAATCTGCTTGAGGTGCCGCTGTGCCGCAGCGTCGTGGGCTGGGCCGGGTCGGCAGCGGGCGGCCTGTACCGCAACTTGAACATACCGTGGGCGACACACAGCCGGATTTCTGGCATGCTGAGCCGATCCCGGTGCGCTGAGCGCATAACCCTCTCCCCAGAAGGGAACGACTTTCCCGCCATGCGGCGTTTGGTGAATGGTTTGTGCGCCAGAGGCCAAACCATCTTGGCATTGAGTTTTCATAGCTCGTCTCTGGAGGTAGGCGGCAATCCGTACGTCACCGCCCGCGCCGACCTGCATGCTTTCTATGACCGCCTGTCTGCCGTGCTGGACTATTTCGCCAACCGCTTGGGTTTCTGCTTTGCCGACATCTCGCATGTTCCACGCCACCTTCTGGACGCCCCTCCCGTGACTTCCCCTCACGATCCGGCAACTCCTGGCGGCACAACGGAACCGCGTTGTTGACGCCTGCGGACGGCATCCTGATGATCGCCAACAATTTCCCGCCAGTGCGGGGCGGATCTGCCGTGGTTTACGACAACCTGGCTCGAAACGCGGGAGGGCGGATCCTTGTCCTCGCGCCCAAAATCAACTACAAAGACGGCCTGCCGCTCATCGGCTGGCGCGAACATGACCGACACGCGCCATACCGCATCATCCGTCTCCCGCTGCTGCGCACAAGGCTGCAGGAGGGAAGACGCGGATCGATGGGGAAGCTGCCGCTCATCCTCGGCGATGTCTGGATCAGGCTGCGCCTCCTTGCGACGGCCCTCGCCGTGATCCGGCAGGAACGCATCTGCGCCGTCTGCATCGGGGAACTCCTGGCAAGCGGATGGATGCTCGGCATCCTTCGTCGGCTTTCGGGCGTGCGCCTCCTCGTCTATGTGCACGGCGAGGAAATCACGACCGAGGACGGCTATGACAAGGGGGGGCGGCGGCGACGCCAAGCCCTGCAAGCGGACCGGATCATCGTTGTAAGCCGGTTCACGGAGGCTGCGATCCGCTCACTGCTCGGCCCGAGTGCCAACGCCAAGATAAGCCTTATCGGCAACGGGGTGGACACAAGACGTTTCCGTTGTGGAAAAAAGCAACTGGAGCTGCTTGAACAGTACAAACTACATGGGCAATTCGTCTTCATATCCGTCTGTCGGCTCTTGGAAAAAAAAGGCATAGACAATGCCATACGCGCCTTCGCTGAGTTGCATGCCTATGGTCAAGACTGTACTTACCTGATCGTCGGGGTGGGGCCGTTCCGGCAGGAGTTGCAGGAGATAGCCGACGCGACCAGCGCCAGGAGCCGAATCATATTCACCGGCGAGGTGGCCGATGAGGACTTGGTCGAACATTACCGCCTCGGCGATGTTTTCGTGATGCCTAACCGAGAACTTGCGAATGGAGACACCGAGGGGTTCGGCCTGGTGTTCCTGGAGGCCAACAGCTGCGGACTGCCAGTGATCGCCGGGCGTGACGGCGGCAGCACGGATGCTGTGTGCCATGGGCAGAACGGCCTCGTCGTCAACGGGAATTCGGTCGCAGAGATCGCGTCTGCAATGGCGACGCTGCGGTTCGACGCGGCGCTGCGCGCCAGGCTCCGCAAGGGAGGGTGCGCCGTAGCAGAAGTTGCTGATTGGAAGGAGAAGGCTGCGATGTTCGTGCGCCTGTGCACCAATGAGGTGGACGCTTCGCTGGCGTGAGGGGTGCGGGCGGCATCACTGATGCCAGCCGCCCTATCGGGCAACCGGTATCAGAGTCGCTTTTGGCGCGCGGCCTCAGCCGCAAACGCTTCGCGTGTCGAACCGCTGCGAAGTCGCGAAGCGATTTGCGCGGGTTCGCCAGATTTCGGCGACCCCACCAACCCCGCGCATACCGATCAGCCCAAAGGGCTGCCGCTATGACGCCTGGTTCGCATCCGCCAGCGGATCAGTCCATCAAACAGCCGGGTGGCGCGAACCGGATGGGTCCTCCCGTCAGCCTCAATCCATCCGGTGCGCGTCACGGCCTGCCCGCCACCCGCCCGATCCCGCGGTAGTCCAGCCCGGCTGCGGCGACCGCCGCCGGGTCGAACACGTTGCGCAGGTCCATCACCAGCCGCCCGCGCATCGCTTGGCGCAGCCGCTCCGGCGACAAGGCCCGGAACTCGTTCCATTCGGTCACCACCACCAGCACGTCCGCGCCATGGGCGGCGTCGTAGGCGTCGGCGCAGTAGGCCACGCCGTCGGGCAGCAGGGCGCGGGCCGCGTCCATGCCGACCGGGTCGAAGGCCCGGATGGACGCGCCCTCCTCCACGAGGCGGCTCGTGATGGGGACGCTGGGGGCGTCGCGCATGTCGTCCGTCTCGGGCTTGAAGGTCAGGCCGAGCACGGCCACGGTGAGGCCGTGCACCGACCCCCCGCAGGCGGCCACGATGCGGGCGGCCATGCCGGACTTGCGCGCGTCGTTCACCGCGACCGTCGCCTCGACCAGGCGGGACGGCGCGCCCCAGTCCTGGGCGATCCGCATCAGGGCCAGGGTGTCCTTGGGGAAGCAACTGCCGCCGAAGCCCGGCCCGGGGTGCAGGAACTTGCGCCCGATGCGGCCGTCGAGCCCGATGCCGCGGGCCACGTCGTGCACGTCGGCGCCGACCTTCTCGCACAGGTCCGCCATCTCGTTGATGAACGTCACCTTCATCGCCAGGAACGAGTTGGCGGCGTACTTGGTCAGCTCGGCCGCTTCCAGGCTGGTGAACAGGATCGGCGCCTCGATCAAATAAAGCGGGCGGTAAAGGCGGCGCAGCACGTCGCGCGCCCGCTCGCTGTCCGTGCCGATCACCACGCGGTCCGGGCGCATGAAGTCGCCGATGGCGCTGCCTTCGCGCAGGAACTCGGGGTTGCTCG
>CAXUIQ010000095.1:0-10282 GCA_964250815.1 uncultured Acetobacteraceae bacterium | reverse complement strand
GGCTGGCGTTGCCCGCGGTGATGAACTGGCCCTCGCCGCGCACCGGCTTCAGCTTCGCCAGGCCCTCCAGCGTGGTGTCGGGGCGGTTGCCCTCGTCCTGGCGCAGGTTGACCGGCTCGTGCCTGACCTCGCCCGTCACCTTGTCGGTCACGGCCATGACGCTCGGCAGCGGCACGATCTCGGCGTCGAAACGCCCGGCCTGCTGCCCGGCCGCGGTGCGGCGCTGGCTTTCCAGCGCGTACTCGTCCTGGGCTTCCCGGCTGACGTTGTAGCGGGCGGCGACGATGTCCGCCGTCTCGATCATCGGCATATAGACCGCCGGGACGTGGTCCTCCAGCCAGGCGTCCTTGTACATGTGCCGGTTCAGCGTGGTCTGCACCAGGCTGATGTTCTCCAAGCCCCCCGCCACCGCGACCGGCACGCCGTCGCACACCACGCGGTTGGCGGCGATGGCGATGGCCTGCAAGCCCGAGGAGCAGAACCGGTTCACCGTCATCGCCGCCGTGCTGGGGGCGAGGCCGGCCCGCAGCGCCGCCTGGCGCGCGATGTTGCCGCCCGTGGCGCCCTCCGGGTTGGCGCAGCCCAGCACGACCTCCTCGACCTCCACGCCTTCCAGGCCCGCGCGCTCCACCGCGTGCTGGATGGCGTGGCCGCCCATCTCGGCCCCGTGGGTCATGTTGAACGCGCCGCGCATGGCCCGGCCGATGGGGGTGCGCGCGGTGGAGACGATGACGGCTTCGACCATGGCTCAGTGTCCTCCTTGCTTCAGTTCGGCGATCAGCTCGCGCTTCGCGAGCTTGCCCACCGGCGTGTGCGGCAGGCCGTCGCGGAGTTCGAGGGCGGCCGGCAGCTCGTGCCGTCCCAGCTTGTCGGAAAGGAAGTCGCGCAGCGCCTCCAGCGTCAGCGGTGCGGCCCCGTCGCGCAGCACCACGTAGGCCTTGGCCGATTGGCCGCGGTACGGGTCCGGCACGCCGATGACGGCGGCTTCCCGCACGTTGGGATGCTCGTGGATCGCGTCCTCAATGGTTCGCGGATACACGTTGAAGCCGCCGGAGATGATCATGTCCTTCTTGCGGTCCACGAGCGTGAACATGCCGTCCGGCGCCATGCGGCCGATGTCGCCGGTGAGGAACCAGCCGTCCACGAAGGCCTCCGCCGTTTCCTCCGGGCGCCGCCAGTAGCCGGGCGTGACGTTGGGGCCGCGGATTCGCACCTCGCCGACTTCGCCCGGCGGCAGCACACGAGTAGAATCGTCCAGCGCCACCACGTCCATCTCGATGCCGGGCAGCGGCAGGCCGATGTCGCCCGGCCCCGGCGCGCGGTCGAGCGGCAGGTTGGTGCCGGCGGGCGAGGTCTCGGTCATCCCCCAGCCGCCGCCCAGCCGCAGCCCGGTGATCCCCTCCATCCGCACGCCGACCTCGTGCGGCAGGGCCGCGCCACCGGAGCTGGTGACCTTCAGGCTCGACAGGTCGCGGCGCGCGATGTCGGGGTGGTTCGCCATGGCAATCCACATGGTCGGCACGCCGTAGAAATGGGTGCAGCGCCCGGTCTCGATGTCCTCCAGCGTCTGGTTCACGTCGAAGCGGGGGCGCAGCATCAGCTCCACCCCGCTCCACATGGCGCGCAGCATCACCGCGGTCAGGGCGTAGATGTGGAACAGCGGCAGCACGACGAGCACCTTGTCGCCGGGCGAGTAGCCGCGGTCGCTGTTGCCGGTCCAGGCGTCGTAGATCGCGACGGCGGCGGTGAGGTTCGCGTGGGTCAGCATCGCCGCCCGCGGCAGCCCGGTGGTGCCGCCGGTATATTGCAGCACCGCGATGTCCTCCGGCTCGACCGCCGGCCACTCGGCGTCGGGTCCGTCGAGGTCGCGCAGCGTGCGGGCGCCCGGCGGCACCGGGGCATCGAAGCCGCCGGGTCCCCAGTCCGCGTCCTCCGCCACGATCAGCGTGCCCACCGCGCCGGACTGCCGGGCGGCGAGCGCCTGGGGCAGCAGGGACGGCAAGTTGCCGGCGATCAGGGTGCGCGCCCCGCTGTCGTGCAGCTTGCGCTGCACTGACCGCACCGGATCGAGGGGGCTGAGGTGGACCACCCGGGCGCCGGCGCGCAGGATAGCGAAGAAGGCGATGGGATGGGCCGGGCTGTTGCCCAGCAGCAGCGCCACCGAGTCGCCCGGCAAGACGCCAAGCGCGATCAGGCCGCGCGCCAGCCGGTCCGCACGCCGGCCCAGCTCGGCGTAGGTCATGCGCTGTCCCCGGAACTCCAGCGCCGGGCGGTCGGCGTATTCCCGGACGATGCGGTCGAGGAACGCCGGGATCGTGCCGGTCGGGATCGGCGCGTCCCAGCGCACGCCGTCCGGATAGCTCGCTTCCCAGGGGTGCGGACGCCCCAGCCTCACGCCGGTCATGCCGCCTTGGCCCCGTTTCCGCCGAACCCCTGCCCGGCGTCGGCCAGCTTGACCAGCAGCGGCGCCGGGCGCAGCAGCTCGTCGCCGGTGGCGGCGAAGAAGTCCTGCAGCCGGTCGCGGATGCGGGCCAGGCCCACGAGGTCGGCGTAGAACATCGGCCCGCCGCGCCAGGCCGGCCAGTTGTAGCCGTGCAGCCAGATCGCGTCGATGTCGCCGGGCCGGGCGGCGATCCCTTCCTCCAGGATGCGGGCGCCCTCGTTGATCATGGGATACACCAGCCTCTCGGTGATCTCCTCCGCGCCGATAGGACGGCGGGTAATGCCGAGCTTTTCGGATTCGGCGGCGATGATGCGGTCCACCTCCGGGTCGGGGGTCGCGTTGCGGCCCTCGTACACGTAGAAGCCGCTGCCGGTCTTCTGCCCGTAGCGCCCGGCGTCGCACAGCGCGTCCGACACCGGGGCGCGCTTGCCGAACGCGCGCCTGATCCTCATGCCGATGTCGAGGCCCGCGAGGTCCGCCATGGCGAACGGTCCCATGCGGAAGCCGAACGCGGTCAGCGCCGCGTCCACCTCGGCGGGGCTGGCGCCGTCCAGCAGCAGGCGCTCGGCCGCGTCGCTGCGCCGGGCCAGCATGCGGTTGCCGACGAAGCCGAAGCAGTTGCCGACGACCACGCCGACCTTCGACAGCTTCTTGCCGATGTCGGCGGCGGTGGCGATCACCTCCGGGCTGGTCTGCTTGCCGCGCACGACTTCCAGCAGCTTCATCACGTTGGCCGGGCTGAAGAAGTGCATGCCGAGCACGTCGCCGGGGCGGGAGGTCGCGCCCGCGATCTCGTCGATGTCGAGGTAGCTGGTGTTGGTGGCGAGCACCGCGCCGGGCTTGGCGAGGCGGTCAAGCTCGGCGAACACCCCCTTCTTCACGCCCATGTCCTCGAACACCGCCTCCACCACGATGTCGGCGTCCTTGGCGCCGTCCAGGCCGATCTGGCCCCGGATGCGGCCGCGCCGCTCTTCGGCCTGGGCCTGCGTGATGCTGCCGCGCTTGGCGGAGATGCCGTACAGCTCCGTGATGCGGGCCAGGCCGCGGTCCAGCGCCGCCTGCTCGGTCTCGATCACGGTGACGGGGATGCCGGCGTTGGCGAAGCACATGGCGATGCCGCCGCCCATGGTGCCGGCGCCGATCACCGCAGCGCGCCCCACCCGGCGGGCCTGGGTGCCCGGCGGCAGCTTGGCCTTCTGCGCCTCCCGTTCGGCAAAGAAGGCGTGGCGCTGGGCGCGGCTGTCGTCGCCCCGCACCAGGGTCTCAAACAGCCGCCGCTCATTCGCGCAGCCTTCGCCGAACGGCATCGTGACCGCAGCCCGGACGCTCTCGACGCAGGCGCGGGGGGCCTCGGCGCCGGACGCCTTGAGCAGCGGCGCGGCCATGCGGTCGATCAGGCCGGGGTCGGACCGGGCCGGCGCCAGCGCGTCGTCGCGGTCCCGCACCCGGCGGCGCTCGCTCACCGTCTGCGCCCAGGCCACCGCCGCGTCGGGATAGGCGCCGTCCAGCAGCGCATCGACCAGGCCGCACTCCGCCGCCTCCTTGGCGCCGATGGGGTTGCCGGTCACGATCATCGACAGCGCCTTCTCGAAGCCGACGACGCGCGGCAGGCGCTGGGTGCCGCCGGCGCCGGGCAGCAGGCCGAGCTTGACCTCCGGCAGGCCCAGCCGCGCGCCGTCCCAAGCCACCCGGGCGTGACAGCCGAGCGCCAGTTCCAGCCCGCCGCCCAACGCGACACCCTGGATCGCGGCGACCACGGGCATCGGCATGTCCTCGATGGCGGCGATCACCTGGCGGAGGTTGGGGTCCTGGGGGGGCTTGCCGAACTCGGTGATGTCCGCGCCGCCGCTGAAGGCGCGGGCGGTGCCGCTCAGCACGACCGCCTTGACGGATGCGTCGCCGCGCAACTGCTCCATGGCCTGCATGAGGCCCGTGCGCAGGACGATGCCGAGCGCGTTCACCGGCGGGTTGTCCATCGCCACCACGGCCACGCCGTCCTGGTGCCGCACATCGACCGCTGCGTTGATGCTGCCCATTTCCTAGACCTCCAACCATTCGCGCCGAACCCGCGCGTTGCCGGCGAGGCTCGCCGGCGTGCCCTCGAACACGATCTCGCCGTGTCCCATCACGTAGAGGCGGTGGCTGATCGCCAGCGCGATGTCCAGCTTCTGCTCGACCAGCAGGATCGTCGTCCCCCGGGCGGCAACGGCGACCAGCAGCTCGCGCACCGTCTGCACCATCATGGGCGCGAGGCCCTCGGTGGGTTCATCGACCATCAGCAACGCGGGGCAGCCCATCAGGGTGCGGCACATGGCGAGCATCTGCTGCTCGCCGCCGGAAAGCGCGCCGGCCGGGGCGTCCGCGCGCTCCCGCAGGCGGGGGAACAGGGCGTAGGCGTCGGGGAGGCCGAACGGGCCGCCCGGCCCCTTCTTCTCGCCGAGCAGGAGGTTCTGCACCGTGGTCAGGTCCGGGAAGATCGCCCGGTCCTCCGGCACATAGCCGAGGCCGAGCCTTGCCACCTGGTGCGGCGGCAGGCGGCCGATCTCCCGGCCGTCGAACCGGATCTGCCCTTCGCGCACGACGCCGCCCATGACGGCTTTCAGCGTCGTGCTGCGCCCGGCGCCGTTGCGGCCCAAGAGCGCCACGATCTCGCCCCGCGCCACCTGCATGGAAACGCCGTGCAGGACCTGGCTCTTGCCATACCAGGCTTGCAGGCCCTGCACGGACAGCATCATGCCAGCGCCTCCGCCGCCGCGCCCAGGTAGGCGGTGCGGACGGCCGGATCGCCGCGCACGGCGTCCGGCGGGCCGGAGGCGATCACCCGGCCTTCCGCCAGCACGGAAATCGTGTCGGCGAGGCCGAACACGACGCCGAGGTCATGCTCGATCATCACCAGGGTGCGCCCTTCCGACACGCGGCGGATCAGGGCGACGGCGCGCTCGGTCTCCGCGCGGCTCATGCCGGCGGTGGGTTCGTCGAGCAGGACCGTCTCCGCGCCGCCGGCAATGGTGACGCCGATCTCCAGCGCGCGCTGGTCGGCATAGGCCAGCGCCCCGGCCTGCACATCGCGGCGGCGCTCCAGGCCGAGCAGGACCAGCACCTCCTCCGCCCGGCGGCGCAGGGAGGAATACCCCTCCAGCCGGCGCCAGAAGGCGTGGCCGCAACCGTGGGTGCGCATGGCGGCGGCGCGCAAGTTCTCGAACACCGAAAGGCGCGGGAACAGGCTCGTAACCTGGAAGCTGCGGGCCAGGCCGCGGTTGAAGATGGCGTGCGGCGCGAGGCCGGTGATGTCCTGGCCGTGCAGCAGGATCTGCCCGGCGTCCACGGACAGCCGACCGGAAACCAGGTGGAACAGCGTCGATTTGCCCGCGCCGTTCGGGCCGATCACTGCGTGGCGTTCGCCGCGGGCGACGGTCAGCTCGACGCCGCGGATGATCTTCGTGGGACCGAACGCCTTGTGCAAACCGGCGATCTGCAAGGCGGGCGTCATGCGGCGTGGGCCAGGGTGCTGGCTTCCTGCCACGCCGCCTTGGCCGCCGGGGCGGCCCGGCGCAGCAAGGAAGCGCCGGCCAACAGCAGCACCATTGCCACCAGCCAAGGCAGCACGCCTTGCGGGTCGAGCGCCAGGCCGAGCAGCGGGCGCGGCGCCGCGCCGTTGCGCACCGCTTGCAGCCGGAAGCCCAACTCGGCCAGGCCCACCGTGCCGGCCAGCGCTAGGAGGAGGCCCGGCAAGGTCGCGGCGTAGGACGGCAGCAGCCGCCCGGCCAGCCCGGCGCGGACCAGCGGCGCGTGCGCCAGGATGATCCCGGACATCCCGCCCGGCGCCCACACCACCATCGCCACGAACAGCAGCCCGCTGTAGAGCGCCCAGGCGTCGGTCACGATGCTGAGCGCCACCGACAGGAAGGTGACCAGCACCGCGCCCAGCACCGGCCCCCAGAAGGTGCCGACGCCGCCGATGAACGTCATCAAGAGGACGCCGCTCGACGCTTCCGGCGACATGATGCCCGACGTCACGATCTCGTCGTTCAGCGCGGCGAGGCCGCCGGCGATCCCGGCGAACAGGCCGCTCAGCGAGAACACCAGCAGGCGGATGCGGGCCGGGTCGTAGCCGAGGAAGCCGACGCGCTCCGGGTTGTCGCGGACGGCGTTGGCGAGGCGCCCGAGCGGGGTGCGGGTGTAGAGCCACATGGAGAGCGCCGCCGCCCAGGCCCAGGCGGCGATCAGGTAGTATGCCTGGATCTGGGTGCCGAAGTCGTAGCCGAGCAGCGGGGGACCGGAGGAGCGGTCGCCGGACAGCCCTTCCTCGCCGCCGAACACGCCGGGCAGCAGCAGGACGACGGCGGTGGCCAGCTCGGCGACGCCCAGGGTGATCATGGCGAAGGCGGTGCCGGCGCGGCGGGTGGACATCCAGCCGGCGAGGGCCGCCGCCACGAGGCCTCCCACGGCGCCGACCAGCGGCAGGGCGGGCGTCGGCACCCACCAGCCGGCGTCCGCGAGCCGCATCGCGTGCATGGCGAGGAAGCCGCCGAACCCCAGGAACACCGCATGGCCGAAGTCGAGCATCCCGCCCTGGCCGAGCAGCATGTTGAACGACAGGGCGAACACGATGCCGATGCCCATGCGGCACAGCAGCGACAGGGCGAAGCCGCCGGGCACGAGGTGCGGCAGGGCCAGCGCCGCCAGGGCCGCGAACAGCCAGGGCGCCATGGCGCGCAGGGCGGAGCCGCCGCGCGGCCGGGCGAGCGCGGGTTGCGCGGGGGCCAGCATCAGGCGGACCGCGTGCCCATGAGGCCGCGCGGGCGCAGGGCCAGCACCAGGACCAGCAGCAGGTACGGCACCACCGGCGCGACGCGGGCCACCGTGATCTGCCACAGGTCGGTCAGCGCCGCCGTGTCCACGGGAACGCCGAGGTGCGCGAGCGCCGTGCCCAGCGGCATGTCGAGGCTGATGCTCGCGGTCTGCACGAAGCCGATCAGGAGCGAGGCGGCCAGCGCGCCCCAGATGGAGCCAAGCCCGCCCATCACCACGATGGCGAACACGATGGCGCCGAGCGAGCGGGCCATGCCGGGTTCGGTGGTGTAGGCGTTGCCGGCGATCACCCCGGCCAGCCCGGCCAGCGCGCACCCGGCGCCGAACACCAGGGTGAACACCCGGGGCACGTCATGGCCCAACATGCCCACCATGTCCGGATGGGTCAGCGCCGCCCGCACCACGAGGCCGAGCCGGGTGCGGGCCAGCGCCAGGTAGAGCGCCAGGAACATGGCGACCGCGACGGCCATCATGAACAGCCGGTAGGCCGGGTAGGCGTTGCCGGCGATCGAGAACAGCGGGAAGTCGAGCGACGCGGGCACGCGGTACGGCACCGGGGTGCGGCCCCAGATGAGCGGCACGACCTCGCCGATGATGAACGCCAAGCCGAAGGTGAACAGCAGCTCCGCCACGTGCCCGTGCTTGTGGACCGTGCGCAGGCCGTAGCGTTCCACGGCCGCGCCGAGCGCACCCACCAGGGGCGGCACGATGGCCAATGCCGCCCAGAAGCCGAGCCGGATGCTGACGGTGTAGGCGAGGAAGGCGCCGAGCATGTAGAAGCTGGCATGCGCCAGGTTCAGCACGCCCATCATGCCGAAGATCAGCGTGAGGCCCACGGACAGCATGAACAGCAGCAGACCATAGACCAGACCGTTGAGCAGGATGAGGCCAAGCTGTTCCAAAGCCCTACGCCGGCGGCTGGAACTTGCAGGTGGTGGGCTGGCGCTGCGCCTCCGCCTCGATGCGGCTGATGGTCCTGAAGCCCATCTTGTTGTCGGGGAAGGTGAACTTCGTGCCGGGTTCCAGCTCCGACAGGAACATCGGCTGCAGGAGCTGGTGGTTGTCCGGGCGCATGGCGGCGTCGCCGAGCGGCGTCTTCTGCACCATGGTCGAGAGGATTTGGCCGACCTTGGCCGGGTCGGAGCTGTTTGCCTGCTTCATGGCGGCGGCGAGCATGTCGATCTCGTTCACCACGCGCCAGTAGTAGAACTGGTTGTTGTACTTGGCCTCGAACGCCGCCGCCATGGTTTCCAGCTCGGGGATGCCGAGGTTCGCGTGGTATTCGCTGATCTGCACGTCGCCCCGGCCGCCGGCGCCGAGGCCGGCGATCACGTCGCTCGATCCCAGGTAATAGGTGTAGAAGACGCCCTTGTAGCCGCTGTCGGACGCCGCCTTGGCCAGCAGGGCCATGTCGGCGCCCCAGTTGCCGGTGATCACCGCGTCGGCGCCGGCGGCCTGCATCTTCTGCACGTAGGGGGTGAAGTCCTTGACCTTGCCGAGCGGCACCCGCTCCACGCCCACGACCTGCAAGTCGGGCCGGCGGTTCGCCAGCATGGCCTGCGCCGCGCGTTCCACCGACTGGCCGAAGGAATAGTCGGGGTTGAACAGATAGACCTTCTTCACGTCCGGCTTGGCAACCATGTAGTCCGTCAGCGCCCGCATCTTCATGTCGCTGTCGGCGTCGAAGCGGAAGTGCCACCAGTTGCACTTGTCGTTGGTGAGCGCCGGGTCCACGGCGGCATAGTTCAGGTACATGACGGACCGGTCGGGCGCGCGGCGGTTGTTCTTGGCGATGGCGTCGGTGAGCGCGAAGGCGACGGAGGAGCCGTTGCCCTGGGTCACGTAGCGGATGCCGTCGTCGATAGCCTTGCGCAGCAGGGTCAGCGACTTCTCCGGGCTGACCTCGTTGTCGAGCGGCACCAGTTCCAGCCGGCGGCCTGGCCCGGCGGCGCCGCTCGCGTTCACGCGGTCGATGGCGAAGCGGAAGTGCTGCTCGCCCAGTTGGCCCGTGGCGGCGAGCGATCCGCTGAGCGGGTCGATGTAGGCGATGCGCACGACCTCCTCCGCCTGCGCCGGGCGGAGCGCGGCGAGGGCCAGGCTGGCGAGGGCGGCGGCCGCGATGCGGAGCCAGGGGCGGGTCGGCATGGGTTTCCTCCGGCGGCGCCTCGTTGCGGGCGCCGTTGATCGTGCGGGTAGTTTTCGGTCCCAATATGGTGCGCGTCAACGGGGTTGTGGCGCGGGGCTGGGCGCGGCGCCGATTGCGTCGGGCCATCCGGCGTAGTAACCTCACTACTCAAGATGGACGGAGGCAGCCGTGGCGATCACCACTCTTTCCAGCCGCGAATTCAACCAGGACACCAGCGGGGCAAAGCGGGCCGCCAAGGAAGGGCCGGTGTTCATCACCGACCGGGGCGTGCCGGCATACGTGCTGCTGACCATCGAAGACTATCGCAAGTTGAGCGGCGACGAGCCGAGCATTGCAAAACTGCTCTACATGCCCGGCGCAGACGAGGTCGAGTTCGACCCGCCGCGGATGGGCGACCCATCTTTCCGCGAGCCGGACTTCTCCTGATGTGCAACTTCCTCTGATGTACATCTTGGATACGAACGTCGTTTCCGAGCTGCGGAAGGTCGAGAGCGGCAAAGCGGACAAGAACATGGCTGCCTGGACAGTTGGATTGTCGCCGTCCGCATTGTTCCTGTCGTCCATCACCATTCTGGAGCTGGAAGTCGGCATTCTCCGTCTGGAGCGCCGCGACGTCGTTCAAGGAGCTGTCTTGCGAGGCTGGCTGGACCGATTTGTCCTTCCGAACTTCCAAAACCGCATTTTGCCCGTCGATACGACAGTGGCGCAGCGTTGCGCGGCGCTGCACGTTCCAAACTGGCGGCCCGAGCGCGACGCCTACATCGGCGCAACCGCACTTGTCCACGGCATGACGGTGGCAACGCGCGACGTCGCCGACTTCGCCCCCATGGGCGTCCCGGTCCTCAACCCCTGGGACCCCCTGCCCGCCGGCACCCCTTGAC
>CAXUIQ010000094.1:398-10358 GCA_964250815.1 uncultured Acetobacteraceae bacterium | reverse complement strand
CCCGCTGTGGCGAACCCGGCCCCTTCTGCCCCGGGAGCCAAGCCAGTGGCACCCGCGGAACCGCTGAAAGGCTCGGCGACCGGGCTGCCGCTGCCGCGCTTCGCCGCCCTCCGCTCCGATGATGTCAACATGCGGGGCGGTCCCGGAACGCGCTACCCGATCGAGTGGGTCTACAAGCGCCGCGACCTGCCGGTGCAAATCGAGCGCGAGTTCGAGGACTGGCGCCTGATCCGGGACCAGGACAACACCAAGGGCTGGGTGCACCAGGCGACGCTCGCCCCGCGGCGCACCGGCGTCGTGACCGGCGGCGAGCAGGTGCTGCGCCGCGACGCCCGGGACGACGCGGAGCCGGTCGCGCGCCTGAAGCCCGGCGTCATCGTGCGGTTGCGCGCCTGCGACACCGCATCGGACTGGTGCCAGGCCCAGGTGCAGGACTATCGTGGCTGGGTGAAGCGCAGCGAGGTCTGGGGCCTGCTCCCCGGGGAGAGCATCCAATGACGCCCAGCGAACCGACCCCAGGCGAGCCGGCCGATGACCCCGGACGCCCGCGCGCCCACCACGACATGGGCGGGGTGCCCAAGTTCCTGTGCGAGCCGATCGACACCGGGGAACACGCGCTGACGCCGTTTGACCGGGAGGTGGACGCGATCCGCGGCATCCTGGGCGCCAAGGGCGTGATGTCGGTCGATGAGCTGCGCCGCGGCATCGAGGCGATCCCGGAAGCCGAGTACGCCCGGCTGTCGTATTACCAGCGCTGGATACGCTCCATTGCCGACAACCTGCTGGCCCGCGGCGTGATCTCGGAGGCCGAGCTGCGCGCCGCGCTGGAACAAGCGCAGGGGGAGCAGGCGTGATGCTGGCGCCCGGCGCCGCGGTCCGCGTGCGGGACGACTGGCCGGAAGCGCGCGGCCCCTGCCACATCCGCACGCCGCACTACCTGCGCGGACGCCGGGGCACGGTGGTCCGGCTCCTTGGCGCGTTCCGCAATCCCGAGGACCTGGCCTTTGCCCGCCCGGCGCCGACGCTTGCGCTGTACCACGTCGCGTTCGAGCCGCGGTCGATCTGGCCGGACGCGGGCGGGGACGAGATCGTGGTGGAACTGTACGAACACTGGCTGGAGGCCGCATGACCCCGCTGATCGAAGCCCCGAGCGACCGCCTGCTGGCCGGCATCAAGTCGCTGCTTGCCAGCAAGGGCATCGCTACCGCGGAGGAGATCGCCGAGCGCATGGCGCAGACCGACCGCGCCAGCCCGGCCCAAGGCGCCCGCATGGTCGCCCGCGCCTGGACCGACCCGGACTACCGCGCCCTGCTGCTGCGGGACGGGGCGCAGGCCGCGGAGGCGATGGGCATCGCCATGCGCGGGCTGCCGCCCTTGGGCGTGCTGGAGAACACGGACGACACGCACAACCTGGTCGTCTGCACCTTGTGCAGTTGCTATCCGCGGGCGGTGCTGGGCTACCCGCCGTTCTGGTTCAAGTCGCCGGGCTACCGCGCCCGGGCGGTCCGCGATCCCCGCGGCGTGCTGGCCGAATTCGGCACGGTGCTGCCGCCCACGCTGCGCATCCGCGTCGTGGACAGCACCGCCGACTACCGCTGGATGGTCCTGCCGCGGCGCCCGGCCGGGACCGAGGGCTGGGACGCCGAGCGGCTGGCGGCGCTGCTGCGCGAGGGCGACATGATCGGGGTGACGGTGCCCGCTGCCTGACAGACATCGCGCCCCACCCGGCCGCAGCCTGATCAGGCTGCCATGTCCCACACCGGCGCCCAACCGGGGTTTATGTAGCGCTGCGTCTTTGGCAACATCGAGATCGCCGCGCGGTCGGTGTCGTCCAGCTCGATCTTCAACGCATCCAGGTTGGCCTGCTGGCTCTCGACCCGGCTTGCCTTGGGGATCGCGGCCACGCCCGGCTGGTCCAGCAGCCACTTCAGCGCCACCTGCGCCGGGGTCGCGCCGTGCTTGCGGGCGATGGCCTGCAACTCCTCGTGCTCGGCCAGCCGGCCCTGGGCCAGCGGCGCGTAGGCCGACGCCGCCACGTCATGCGACTGGCAGTAGCCCACCAGCGACGACTGCCCAAGCAGCACATGATACTCGAACTGGTTGCAGGCGATCGGCGCCTGGACTTCCTCGACCGCGCGCCGCAGCAGCGCCACCGGGAAGTTGCTGACGCCGATAGCCCGTGCCTTCCCCTGCTCCTTGACCCGCATCAGGTTGCGTATGGCGTCCGGCAGGTCCATGCCTGGGCTGGGCCAATGGATCAGGTAAAGGTCCACGTAGTCCGTCCGCAGCTTCGCCAGCGACCCGTCGATCGAACGCTGCATGGCGTCGGCGGACAGGTTCTCGTGCCAGACCTTGCTGGTCACATGCACCTGGCCGCGCGGCACCCCGGCGTTGGCCAGCGCCTCGCCGACCGCCTCCTCGTTGCCATACATCTCGGCCGTGTCGATGTGCCGGTATCCGAGGCCCAGGGCGCGCTGCACCGCCTCCGCGCACTCCGCCCCCTTCATGCGCCAGGTGCCGAGGCCGAGCTTGGGCATCGACATCCCCTGGGTGGTTATGCGGTCCATTGCGGCGTCTCCGTCAGCGTGGGGTGAAGTCGATCAGCGCGGCGAAGCCGGTCTCGGTTCCCAGCGCCAGGCGGGCGCCGTCCGTGCTCCACGCCAGCGCCGACACCGGACCGTGGCCCGGCGGGACCGCCGGCAGGACACGGCCCGTGTTGATGTCCGCCAGCGCTACCAGCCCGTCCGAGAACCCGGCCGCCACCGCCTCGTGCTGGGGATGGCAGGCGACGCGCGTGCAGGCGACGTTGTCGCCGCCCGCCAGCTCGGTTGGCGCCTTGCCCATCGGGCCGCCGCCGAAGAACGGCCACAAGACGACGCTCTCCGCGCCCGATGTGGCGAGCCACTTGCCGCTGCGGGTGAACGACATGCTTTCGGTCTTGTTGGGGTAGCCGCTCATCCGCATGTGCTGGCCGTCCGCGAGCCGCCAGCCGTGCAGGCTGTTCTCCTGCATGGCGGTGACGACGGCCTCGGCGGCCGGGTGCAGCACGATGCCGGTGTGGCTGCCCTTCCATTCCAGGACGCGCGGGCTGTCGGTCTTGGCGGCGACGAACCACAGGCTGCAGCCGTTGTAGTGCGACGCGGCGACGCGCTTGCCCTTGCTGTCGAGCGCCAGGCCGGTGACGGTGGAAGGATGGGACAGCGTCTTGAGCGGCACGCCCGCCGCGGTGAACAGGTGGACGGCCTTGCCGACGCTGCACGCCAGCACGCCGGACTTCGCGTCGGCGTATGCCGCCACATGCTCGATCCACTTCGAGCCGAAGCGCGCGATTTCCGCAGTCGCGCCGTCCGGGCCGACGCGCAGGAACCGGCCGTCGTCGCCGCCGGTGACGAAGCCCGGGCGCGCGTCGGCGGCGATGGCGAGGACGGCGCCGTCATGCGCTTCCACGGTCGGCCAGTCCGCCGAGGCAGCCGCGGCGAGGCGCACCGTGCCGTCGCCCAGGGCAAAGGCGGCAGCGCCGGCGCGGTCGAACACCGCCCCCACGACGAACGCGCCAAGCTCGCGGCTGGCGCCCCGGCTGTCCAGCAGGAACTGCCGGTCGAGCGCCTGGCTCAAGCGGTGGCCGCCCCGGCGTGCGATGCCATGGCTTGCGGCACCCCGGCCTGGCACGCCTCGAAGCCGCGGCGCAGTTGCGGACGGTTCAGGTTGCGCCCGATGAGGACGATCTTGGACACACGCTCCGCCCCCGGCGGCCACGGGCCGATGAAGCCGCCGTCGGCGATCATGTGCACCGCCTGGAACGCGAAGCGGCGGTCGTCGCCGGCATAGGCGAGGATGCCCTTGGTGCGCAGCATGTCCTGGCCCTTCTCCGCCAGCAGCGTGCCGATCCAGGCATTGAACTTCTCCGGGTCGATCGGGCGCTTCGCCTCGAAGCTCATGCTGATGATTTGGTCGGAGTGCGAATGCTCGTCGCTGTCGAGGAAGCCGGGCGCGCGCTCCAGCACGCGGGCCAGGTCGAAGGCGCCCTGGTCCAGCACCTGGTCGATGGAAACGGCCGCACGGCTGGTGCGGTGGATGCGGGCGAAGCGGTTGATCGTGCGGATGCGCGCCTCCACGGCGTCCAGTTCCTCCGGCGTCACCAGGTCGGTCTTGTTCAGCACGATCACGTCGGCAAACGCCACCTGCTCCTCGGCCTCGTGGCTGTCCTCCAGCCGCGCCAGCAGGTGCTTCGCATCCACGACGGTCACAATGGCGTCGAGCCGGGTGCGTGCGCGCACGTTGTCATCGACGAAGAAGGTTTGCGCGACCGGCGCCGGGTTGGCGAGGCCGGTGGTCTCGATGATGATGCCGTCCAGCCCGCCCTTGCGCTTCATCAGGCCGCCCACGATGCGGATCAGGTCGCCGCGCACGGTGCAGCAGACGCAGCCGTTGTTCATCTCGAACACCTCCTCGTCGGCGTCCACGACCAGGTCGTTGTCCACTCCGAGTTCGCCGAACTCGTTGATGATGACGGCGTACTTGCGCCCGTGGTTCTCGCTCAGGATGCGGTTGAGCAGCGTGGTCTTGCCGGCGCCGAGGTAGCCGGTCAGGACGGTGACGGGGACGAGCGTATCGGGCATGGCGGCTCCTGGAGGCGGTTGGCCGTCATATAGGCCTGGGCCTCCGCCAATCCAAAACCCAGGATGACGAAGAACCAGCCGGACAGCGGCATGGAGGTGAATGCGCTGGCGGACGCGACCGGCCATTCCTGGATCAGCGCCGCCGCGAACAGGCCGACGCGCAGCGGGTCGGGGTCGCGCCACAGGCCGCACCCGACGCCGTGCAGCCACGCCAGGACCATCGCGCAGAACAGCAGCAGGCCGGGGATGCCGGCCTCGGTGAAAGCCTGCAAGTAATGGTTGTGCGGATGCTGGACGCAGATCGCCGCGCCGCCGCCGTCGCCGACAACGCTGTTCCTGGGCCAACCCTGGAAATAGGCGGGATCGTCGCACAACCGGCGGAACGCATCGAACCCTGCGCCGAACACCGGATGCGCCGACCCGATCGCGAGCGCCCGGGCCGCAATCTGGCCATAAGGGCTGTCGGGGAAGTGTTGCATCTGGCCGGAGAACTTGGTGACCAGGCGGTTGAACGCCGGCGGCGACACGGCTGGGGCCACCACCAGCAGCAGCCCGGTCGCCATCAGCGAGAACAGCACGACGCCGCGCAGCCGGGGCAGCAGCAGGGCCGTGACGAACAGGCCGAGGAACGTCAGCAGCAGCGGCATCCTCTGGCCGATCAGCACCAGCACCGCGACGCCCGCCAGCGTCAGCAGCACGCCCGCGAGCGGCCGCCAGCCCACCATTCCCGTCCACCGGCCGACAACGGGCAGCAGCGCCGGGAACAGCAGCCGAGACAGCGGCGGCCCGGCGCGCGGATGGGCGTAAGGCCCCGTCAGCTCCCCGTCCGGGCCGCGGGGATAGCCGTACAGGTTCCGTCCGGTGGCGAACTGCACCAGCGATTGCAGCGCGATGTAGAGCGCCGCCCATTGCAGCAGCCGGGCCAGCCAGGCGCGGGCGGCGGGGTCGCGCAGCGTCCAGTGCTCCAGGGCGGCGACGAGCAGGAGGAAGCGGATCAGGCCCGCCGCCTGGACCGCCGGGCCGGTCCCGGACGGCACGGAGCAGGCGACGAGCCACGCCCACCAGGCGAGCGCGATCCGCACCCAGCCTTCCCGCAGCCAGGCCCAATCCCGCAGCGCCGCGCAGCGCGCCACGAACAGCAGGCCTAGCAGGACCAGCAGCGCCTCCGCGACGCCGCGCCCATGCAGCAGGAACAACGGCAGCGCCAACGTGAGCGCCAGCCCGGCGCGGTCCAGCCCGCGGAGCAAGCCCGGGCGCCTAGACCGTGCTGGCCTGCTCGTAATGCGCCAAGCGCCATTCGGCCGGCTCCTGCGCCGCCGCGTCGTACCACGCGGCGACCAGCGGATGCGCGCGGACCGCGTCGCAATAGGCCCGCGTGTCCGCGGCGAGCGGCGGCTGGTAGCACAGCAGCCGGGCCACGACCGGCGCAAACATCGCGTCGGCCGCGTTGAATTCGGCCCCGAACAGGAACAGGCCGCCCGCGCCGAACTCGGCCCGGGTTTCCCGCCACAGCGCCTCGATCCGCGCCACGTCCGCCAGCGACTCCGGCGTCTGCCCGGCGCCGGGCGCGCTCTTGTTCAGCACCATCGGCATCGCAGTCCGCAGCGCGCGGAAGCCCGCGTGCATCTCCGCGCTCGCCGCCCGGGCGCGGGTGCGGGCGGCGCGGTCCGCGGGCCACAAGGCCGGCTCGATTTCGGCGCAGTACTCGCAGATCGCGAGCGTCTCCCAGACCCGATGCCCGTCATGCTCCAGGTAGGGCACGAGGCCGCTGGGCGAGATGGCCTTGATGGCGGCCGTGCCTTCGGCAGACCCGCTGCCGACGAGCGGGATCACCACCTCCTCCACGTCCAGCCCGGCCAGGCGCACTGCCAGCCAGCCGCGCAGGGACCAAGAGGAATAGCGGCGTGTGCCGATGAACAGGCGGCCGTCAGCCATGGGACGCTCCTTGGGTGGCTTTGGGATTCGCCCCGGCACGATGCCACGCTTGCCCCCTGCCCGCCAAAGCGCGAACGTGGGGGCTGGCATGCAGGCCCGCTCCAAAAAGGTGACGCCGTGAACGAGATCAGCCGCCCGAACACCCTCCCGAACAACTTGGACCCCTTCTGGATGCCGTTCTCGGCCAACCGGTCGTTCAAGGCATCGCCGCGCCTGCTCGCCCGCGCCGAGGGGATGTTCTACTACACGAACGACAACCGGGAGGTGCTGGACGGCACCGCCGGGCTGTGGTGCGTGAACGCGGGCCACGGACGGCGGGAGATCGTGGAGGCGATCCAGAAGCAGGCGGCCGTGCTGGACTTCGCGCCCACCTTCCAGATGGGCCACCCCATTGCCTTCCAGGCCGCGGCTCGGCTTGCCGAGATCCTGCCGGACGGGCTGGACCGGGTGTTCTTCACCAACTCCGGGTCGGAAAGCGCCGATACGGCGCTGAAGATCGCGCTCGCCTACCATCGGGCGCGCGGCGAGGCGCAGCGGGTGCGGCTGATCGGGCGGGAGCGCGGCTATCACGGCGTGGGCTTCGGCGGCATGTCGGTCGGCGGCATCGGCGCGAACCGCAAGCAGTTCGGCGCCACCCTGCCCTTTGTGGACCACCTGCCCCACACCCACGCGCCGGAGCGCAACGCCTTCAGCAAGGGCGAGCCTGCCTGGGGCGCGCACCTGGCCGACGCCCTGGAAAGCCTGGCCGCGCTGCACGGGGCCGAGACGATCGCTGCGGTGATGGTGGAGCCGGTGGCCGGCTCCACCGGCGTGCTGGTGCCGCCGGCGGGATACCTGAAGCGCCTCCGGGAGATCTGCACCAAGCACGGCATCCTGCTGATCTTTGACGAGGTGATCACTGGGTTCGGCCGCATGGGGACCAATTTCGGCGCCGAGCGGCTGGGCGTCGTGCCGGACCTGATGACGATGGCCAAGGGCCTGACCAACGCCGCCGTGCCGATGGGCGCCGTGGCCGCGAGCGAGGCGATCTATGCAGCCGTCGTGGAGGGGGCGCCTGCGGGGATCGAGCTGTTCCACGGCTACACCTACTCCGGCCATCCCCTCGCCTCCGCGGCGGCCATCGCGACGATGGACTTGCAGCGTGCGGAGGACCTACCCGGCCGAGCGCGGGCCATGGAGCCGTATTGGGAGCAGGCGGTGCATAGCCTGCGCGGCCTGCCGAACGTGATCGACATCCGCAACGCCGGGCTGATCGCGGGGATCGAGCTGCAAGGGCGCGCGGGGAAGCCGACCGACCGGGCGGTGCGGGTGTTCCAGCGCTGCTTCGACGCCGGACTGCTGATCCGCACGACGGGCGACATCGTGGCGCTCAGCCCGCCATTGATTATTGAGAGGCTGCAGGTGGACCGGATCGTGGAGACGTTGGGGGGGGCGATCCGGGCGGAGGCGGCTTGAGGGTTGGATGCTGACGAGTAGGGTTTGAGTCGTAGGGGGGCTTGTGGTGGAAAGCAGTTCTTTGAGGACCGAACTCCGTCTCATAGTCTGGCCGGTATGAAGCGGGTTACAATCGTCGGAAACGCGGGAGGTGGTAAATCTACCCTGGGAAGGCGTTTGGCTGAACGATACGGCCTCCCGTTTGTCTCGGTTGATCAGCTCGAGTGGCTTCCCGGCTGGGTGCAGGCAGACGAAGGTGTTGTAGCGCGGAAGCTCGACGAGGTGGCGGCAACGGAGCGCTGGATCGTGGACGGCTGGGGGCCTTGGCCTAGCATTGAGCGAAGAATTGCAATGGCAGACACGATCATCTTTGTTGATCTCCCACTCTGGATGCACTTCTGGCTCGCTGCCGAGCGCCAGATATCGGTCGCGCGAGGCGAGAACCGCAGTGATCCGTTGGAGGGTTGTGACCAACTCGCGGTGACGAGAAGGCTGTTCGAGTTGATCTGGCGGGTGGATCAAGATCTGAAGCCGCAACTTCAAGCCGTGCTTGAACGTCGTCCCGTTACAGCAACTTACCATCACGTAACGACATTGACGGAGTTGGAGGCGCTTGGCAGAAGCTGATGTCCGCTTCGGGTCGAGAGCGGCGGTCCGACGACAGACTGTCCTACAGTGGGTGCTGAGGAGTCGAGGACGACCGGCCTACCCGCCGCCATAGAGTTCTTCAACCGTGATGACGATCCCAGGCGGGTCCATTGTGATCGGGCCGCCCACGACGATCAGCGTGTCGATGCCGGCGCCAGTTCGGCGGTGGTGGGTGACCACTTGCCTGGTGGGGTGAACGATCAGGTAGTGGGCGACCGACGGCACCCGGAAATAGTCGGCCAGCTTGCCTCCGGTGTCCGTTGACGCCGTCCCGGGCGAGAGGACTTCCACGATGACCACCGGGTTCGGAGCCGCGACGGCATCGTCGGCCATCGGCTCCCCGCAGTTCACCAGCGCGTCCAGCTCGTAGTCGCTGTCGCCGGTTTCCACCGTTGCGCCGTCGGGCAATGCCTGGCAATCAATGCCAGCCACCACAACCGCGCGGTCGAGCGCTTTATAAACCGCTCCCTTCACCCGCAGGTGCGCGCCGCGTTCTGGCGCCATGGCCACGATCCGGCCGTCCACCCGTTCGTAGCGGCCCCTCGGCTGCGTTTCGCACCATCGCCTGAACTCCTCGCGGGAGTAGCGCCGGTCCGTCCCGGGCGACAAAAGGGTCATTGGACGCTCCACACGGATCGGTTTGGCTCAAGCGCGATCATAGCCCGGCAGATGTTGCCCCTCAAACCTGGTCGGAGAAAGCGTATGGGCGATGACCGCCCGTGCGGCAGCCGCGCCCGTGCTGAACGTCGCTTGCAGCAGGTAGCCGCCGGTCGGTGCTTCCCAGTCCAGCATCTCCCCCACCGCGAACACGCCGGGTAGGCGGCGCAGCATGAACCCGGCGTCCAATTCGGCCAACGCGATCCCGCCCGTGGACGAGATCGCACGTTCCATCGGCCGCGTGCCCGACAGCCGGAGCGGCAGCGCCTTGACCCGCTCCGCAAGCGGCCCGGTCCCCTCGACCTCCCGCACCAGCCCGGCGGCGGCAGGCGCCAGCCCGCCCTTCCGCAGTGCGTTGGCCAGCGACTGGCCGTGGCCGCCCAAGCGCCGGGCCAGCGCCGCCATGTCCAGGTCGGGGCGCAGGTCCAGGGTCAGGACGGCGCTGCCCTCGGCTTCGATGGCGTCGCGCAAGGGACGCGACAGGGCGTAGATCACGCCGCCCTCGATGCCGTCTGTGGTCAGCACGGCCTCCCCACGCACCGTCTCGCCGCCGAAGCTGGCGGCAATGCGTTTCAGCGGCTCGCCGGCGCGTGCTCGGAACACCGGGGACCATGGGTGCAGGAAGCCGCAATTGGCCGGGCGGAACGGGTTCACCACGATGCCGCGG
>CAXUIQ010000094.1:0-388 GCA_964250815.1 uncultured Acetobacteraceae bacterium | reverse complement strand
CCCGCCCCCGGGCAGCACCGCCGCCCCGCGCCCCGGCGCGCCGCCGAAGGTCGCGGCGATGCGCTTCAACGGCTCGCCGGCGAGGCGCGCCCGGAACACCGGGGACCACGGGTGCAGGAAGCCGCAATTGGCCGGGCGGAACGGGTTCACCACGATGCCGCGGCCGCGCAGCAGCGCCGCCCAGCCGCCATCCGAGCCGAGCCGCGGCCAGCTCGCGCCGCCCAGCGCCAGCACCGTGGCGTGCGGACACGCCCGAACCTCCCCCGCGGCCGTCGCGAACCGCAGGGCGCCGGCATCGTCCCCCCCCACCCAGCGGTAACCGCCCTGGACCCGCACCCCCAGCCCGACCAGCCGCACCAGCCAGGCGCCCAGCACCGGTGTAGCATTT
>CAXUIQ010000093.1:0-10387 GCA_964250815.1 uncultured Acetobacteraceae bacterium | reverse complement strand
GCGGCCGGGCACGTGGTGCAGGCGTTCGGCGGCTTCCTGATGGGCGGCGACGTGGTGATCGGCGTGATCCTGTTCGCGATCCTCCTGGTCGTGAACTTCATGGTGATCACCAAGGGGTCGGGCCGCATCGCGGAGGTCGCGGCGCGGTTCAGCCTGGACGCCATGCCGGGCAAGCAGATGGCGATCGACGCCGACCTGTCCTCCGGCATGATCGACGAAGCCAAGGCCCGCGTGCGCCGGCGCGAGCTTGAGGAGGAGAGCGGCTTCTACGGCGCCATGGACGGCGCGGCGAAGTTCGTGCGCGGGGACGCCATCGCCGGGCTGCTGATCACCGTGATCAACATCTTCGGCGGTCTGGCCATCGGCCTTTTGCGCCACGGCATGCCGTTCAGCGAGGCGGCGGCCACCTTCACCACGCTGACCGTCGGCGACGGTTTGGTGTCGCAGATCCCGGCGCTGCTGGTGTCCACCGCGGCGGGCATCGTGGTGACCAAGGGCGGGGTCGAAGGTCCGGCCGACGCAGCGCTGATGCGGCAGTTGGGCGGCAGCCCGAAGCCTTTGGCGCTGGCGGGCGGGGCGGCGGTGGTGCTGGCGCTGATGCCGGGGCTGCCCGCCTTGCCGTTCCTGGGCTTGGCCGGGCTGGCGGGAGGTGCCGCCTGGATGCGGCACCGCAACCCGGTCGGCGTTCCCGAAGCGGAAACGGCCGCGCCGGCCGCCCCGTCCGAGCCGCCGATCTCCGAAGCGCTCCGCATCGACAGCATCCGGCTTGAGTTGGGCTACGGCCTGCTTTCCCTGGCCGGCGGCGACGCGCCGCGGCTCACCGAGCAGATCAAGAGCCTGCGCCGCTCCATCGCCGCCGAGATGGGCTTCGTGCTGCCGCCGGTCCGCATCCAGGACAACCTGCAGCTTGGCGCCGAGTGCTACTCGATCCGGCTCAAGGAGATCGAGGCCGCACGCGGCGAGATCCGACCCACCATGCTGCTGGCGATGAACCCGGCGGGCGGCATCCCCGACCTGCCGGGCGAACGCACCGCCGAGCCGGCGTTCGGCCTGCCGGCCCTGTGGATCGACACGGGGCGGCGCGACGAGGCCATCTTCCGCGGCTGCACCGTGGTCGATCCTGCCAGCGTGCTCACGACCCACCTGACTGAGGTGGTGCGGGAAATGATGGCCGAGCTGCTGTCCTACGCCGAAACCGCGAAGCTGCTGGACGAGCTGCCGCGGGAGCAGCAGAAGCTGGTCGCCGACCTGATCCCGGCGCAGATCACGGTCGGCGGCGTGCAGCGGGTGCTGCAAGGGCTGCTGGCCGAGCGGGTGTCGCTGCGCGACCTGCCCACCATCCTGGAAGGCATCCACGAGGCCTGCGGCGGCCAGCTCCGCGCCATTCCCGCGATCATCGGCCACGTCCGCGCCCGGCTGGCCCGGCAGATCAGCGACAGCAACACCGGCCCCGGCGGCTACATCCCGCTCGTCACCCTGTCGCCCGACTGGGAAGCGGCGTTCGCCGAAAGCCTGGTCGGGCCGCCCGAGGACCGGCAGCTTGCCATCGCGCCGTCCAGGCTGGGCGAGTTCATGCAGCGGTTCCGCACCGTGTTCGAGGCCGCGACGGCCGCGGGCGAGGCGCCGGTCCTGCTTTGCTCAGGGTCCATACGCTCCCACGTCCGCGCCATCGTCGAGCGCCTGCGCCCGGCGACGCCCGTGCTGGCGCAGGCCGAGATATTTCCCCGCGCACGCATCCGGACCGTCGGCACGATCTAGCCCAGCATGCGGGTTTTGTTGCTGGTCCTTAACGTATCCGCAATGCTTAGCCGTTAGTCTGCCCTCATGCGGCTCAAGCTTTTCCAAGCACCCAACATGACTGCGGCGATGGCGCTGGTGCGCAGCAGCCTTGGCCCGGATGCGCTGATCCTGTCCACGCGCCGCGTCGCCGAGGGGATCGAGGTCACGGCGGCGTTGGAGCCGGCGCTGGACGAGCCGCAACCGCTGCCGCCCCCTGCACTGCCGCCGTCGCCGTCGCCGCCCGTCGAGGCCGAGCGCGATGCGGCGCTTACCTGGCATGGCGTGCCGCGTGACCTGGTCGATACGCTTGCGCCGGGCCGGCTTGCCGATGCCCTGGCCGGCGCGCTGCCGTTCGGCGCCCTGCCGCTCGATGGCGCCGCCCCGCTGCTGGTGGCCGGCCCGCCCGGCGCCGGCAAGACCTTGACGGTCGCCAAGCTCGCGACGCGCCTGGTCATGGCTGGCCGGACCCCGTTCGTCGTGACCGCCGACGGGCAGCGCGCCGGCGCTCCCGAGCAGTTGGCCGCCTACACCCGGCTGTTGGGCCTGACGCTCGTGGTCGCCAGCACCCCGGCACCGCTCAGCCGGGCCTTGGCCCGCAGCCAAGGCTCGCCGGTGCTGATCGACACGCCGGGCCTGGACCCGTTCGATGCGTCCGCCCGCGACGAGTTGCTGGCCCTGGCGGCCACGGCGAGCGCGGTCACGGTGCTGGCGCTGCCTGCCGGGCTTGATCCGGCCGAAGCGCGCGAGCTTGCGGAAGCGTTTGCCGAAGCGGGCGCCGCCTTTCTGGTCGCGACGCGCCTCGACCTGTCCCGCCGGCTTGGCGGCGTGCTGGCAGCCGCTTCGGCCCGGCTCGCGCTTACGGAGGCCGGCGTCGGCCCGGGCGCGGCCAACGGGCTTCGGCCGCTGACGCCCGAACTCCTTGCCAGCCGTTTGTTGCTCCCGCCGGGCCGTTCCCCTGCCCCGTTCCAGGACACCGCACCATGACCCAGCCTGCCGTTCGCGCGCATCCCGTGCCCCTGGCACAGCCGGACCGGGCGGGCCGCTCCATTGCGGTCGCGTCCGGAAAGGGCGGGGTCGGCAAGACCTGGTTCGCCATCACGCTGGCGCACGCCATGGCGCTGAACGGCCAGCGGGTGCTGCTGTTCGACGCCGACCTCGGCCTCGCCAACGTGGACATCCAGCTCGGGCTGGTTCCGGAGCTGGATCTGGGGGCCGTCGTGTCCGGGGCTGCGACGCTTTCGGATGCGATCACGGACTTCGCGCCGGGCGGGTTCGACATCATGGCGGGCCGGTCCGGCTCCGGGAGCCTTGCCGCGCTCGATCCGGTGGCGCTGGAGGGCGTCCTGTCGGCGCTCGCCTCGGTCGCAGCGTGCTACGACGTCGTGCTGCTGGACCTCGGCGGCGGCGTGAACCGTCCGGTCCGGCGCTTGGCGGCCTGGGCGGACACGCTGCTGGTGGTCGCGACGGAGGAGCCGACCAGCCTGACCGACGCCTACGCGACGGTGAAGCTGCACGCGGCGGACCGGCCCGGGGGTGACGCGCGCCTGGTGGTGAACCTGTGCAGCACGCCAACTGCGGGCGAGCGCACCGCCAAGACCCTGACCCGGGCCTGCCACGCCTTCCTCGGCCGCACGCCGCCGCTGCTCGGCACGATCCGGCGGGACGCCCACGTGCAGGACGCGATTCGTCGGCAAAGCCTCCTGCTGACCCGCCATCCCAATTGCCCGGCCAGCTTCGACGTGGAGCAGATCGCGGCCAGGATCGCCGGAGGCGGGCCGGCGGCGTGAGATCCACCGGCCCGTCTGGGAAGCGTGGGGTGTCATTGTCCTTGCCAGAGCCTATTTGCATAGGGATCGGCTCGGCACCCGAGCGTCGCAGGAGGCGGCATGGTCCTGATCGGTTCCAACCGCGACCTGCGGATCGACTTCTTCCGCGGCGTCGCGCTGTGGTGGATTTTCATGGACCACATTCCCGACAACTGGGTTGCGCAGTTCAGCCTGCGGAACTTCGCGCTGTGCGACGCGACCGAGATCTTCGTGCTGCTGGCCGGCTATGCGGCCGGGCTGGCCTACGGGCGCAGCATGGATCGGCACGGTTGGGTTTTCGCGGGCGCGGACGTGCTGCGGCGGGCCTGGGTGCTGTATGTCGCCCACATCTTCCTGTTCGTGGTGTTCAGCGCCCAAGTGTCCTATTCGGCGACGGCGTTGGACCGGTCCGAGTACTTGGATGAGATCCACCTCGACGTTCTTGCCGAAGCGCCCTATCGGGCCATGTTGGAAGCGTTGTTGTTGACGTTCCAGCCGGCTTACTTGAACATCTTGCCGATGTATGTGGCGCTTCTTGCGATGTTTGCGCTGGTGATGCCGCTGCTGCGCGTGCCTGCGCTGCTGTTGGGCTTGTCGCTTTCTGTCTATATCGCCGTGAGGATCACCGGATACAACTTCCCGTCTTGGACCGGTGGGGGGTGGTACTTCAACCCGGTTGCTTGGCAATTGCTGTTTGTCATCGGCTCCATTCTCGCCTATGCGCCTCCCAGGTTGCCGGTGCGCCCGGTCTTGATCGACGTCGTGGCCGTGCTGGTCGTCCTGATGGGGATGAGCCTGTTGTGGCTGATCTGGCCGTATCCCGAGGTCACCTCGCGCATCTCGGCCGGCGCGGCGCGCATTCTTTTGTCGGTGGACAAGGAAGGGCTGCATCCCATGCGGCTGCTGTCCATACTCGCGCTGGCCTGGCTGGTTTCCCGAACCGTCCCGGCCCAGGCGGCATGGCTTCGCAAGTGGTTCGCCCGGCCCATCGTGCTGTGCGGCCAGCACTCGCTCCCGGTGTTCTGCGCCGGCATCTTCCTTTCGTTCTTGGGCCGGCTGGTCATGGAGGAACGCTCGGACTGGGCGGTGCAGGCCGGCGTCAACGCGACAGGCATCGCCGCCATGGTGGCCGTCGGGGCCTTGGCGGCATGGTACCGACAGAAAGGGCGGGCCGGTCGCGGGATGCTGGCGGAATTGCCGAAATCCGGTAATGCGGGCGTGATATGAGCATACTCCTGGCTGGCCGCTTGCTGATGGTTGCGCTTGCGTTCTGCATAGGGCCGGGAATGGCGATGGCGGCGCCGGAAGCGTGCCAGGCCGCGGATGAGCTTGCCGGCACGGCCACTCCCATTCCCAAGGTCGCGGCCGTGTTGCATCCCGGCGCCGTCCTCGACATCCTGGCAGTCGGCTCCGCCACGATGTTCGGACCCGAGGCAAGCCTTGGCCCCGGCACGCTTACAAGTCAGACATTCGGGGGCAGCGGCAAGTTCTCGATCCAACCGAAGCTGTTCACCGGGCCTGCGTCAGAACGGGCGTTTCCGTTGCAGATGGCCAAGGAGCTGCAAAGCTTCATCCCGGGCCTCGACGTCCGGATGACCGTCCGCGGCGGCCGCAACCTTCTGGCGACCGACATGCTCGACTTGCTTCGGTCCGAGCTGGCCACCCACCATTACGACCTGGTGCTGTGGCAGACGGGGACGGTCGAGGCGGTGCGCAACGTCCCGCCGGGCGAGTTCGGCCAAACCTTGTCGGACGGCGCCGAAGCCGTCGCAGCCGCCGGCGCCAACCTCGTCCTGGTCGATCCGCAGTTCAGCCGCTTTCTTCAGACGAGCAGCAACCTCGAACCTTACGAGCAGGCGCTCCAGCAGGTTGCGGCCATGCCGGGCGTCGTGTTGTTCCGCCGCTTCGACCTGATGCACGCTTGGGCGAACGATGGGCAGATCGACCTTGAGCGTACGCCGCGGTCGGACCGCCAAAAGGTGATCGAGACGCTGCATGCCTGCCTTGGCAAGCACCTGGCCCGCTTGATCGTGGACTCCGCCCATTCGTGACGGCAACGAGCATCTGACGATTGAAATTGATAAAAGATGTTGATTGCCGGTTCGGCCGGAACCGGGCGCCTCGTCAAGCTTTAAGGTGGCATGATATCCTGCAACGAATTCTCCGCGACGGACACGGGCACTGTCGGTCATGTGGCACTCGCTGCGTGGTTGCAGGAGAACCTGTCCCAGACGTTCGACACCGTTTTGCACGAGCCTTTGCCCCGGGCTTTGCTCGCCATCCTTGGTGACATAGCCGAATTCGATGCCGGGCCGCTGTCCGCCGTGGGCGAACTTCATGGCGCGAGGCTTTGAGGATCTGGCGCTGCGGCAGCCGTCAAGATCTGTGGGCGGCTTGCCCTGCCCTTTGGATCACGCGCCAGTAGTTGGCTGAGGCGGTAGGGTTGCTGTCCGGCTGCGCTGATTGCGCGAAAGCGTTCGACCGACCGCCGGGCCTTATACTCCCGGGCGAAGTGCGTTGCGATGCGGTTCGTCGCGCCAACTGATCGGCAGCGCAGCCCTATTGAATGGTGCCCGGCTATATGCAGTTGACGCCTCCCCTTTGAACAGACGGTAGTGGGTCAGTTTGGGCCAAAGCGGGGCTTCGGGGTCTGGCAACACATTGAAGCTGCGCAGGACTCCGTTACGAATGTCCCAAACTGACCCACTACCGAACAGACCGCGCGTTGCCGAGGGGTCGGCAGCAGGTTTGCTTGGGATCAAGACGCTGCAGCGCCGGCAGTGCCGGTCCTCATAACGCGGCGAGGTCCGTGTCCGGACGAATTGCGCCGGCATCCGAGGCCGCCGGGCCGCCAGTGCGCGACTGACCGCGCCATGCTAGGACGCAGCAACCCCCTCTGTAAGAGCCGCGCCCGGAACACCGGGCCGGCGCGCGGGGTTGGGCGGCCAGCCTGGCCGCCGCACGCCTTCAGCGGAGTAGCGTATGCCTGTTCACGACAAGACCGCGTTTCCGCTGCAAGCTGCTGCCCTGCTGGTGGCCGTGGCCTTGCTGGGAAGCGGATGCGCGACGCGCCCGCCTGCCACGGACCCGGAAGCGGTGGCGGACTACCAGGCGAACAACGATCCCCTGGAGCCTACCAACCGGTTCCTCTACCATGTGAACGACATCCTCGACACCAACGTGCTCCAGCCGGTGGCCCGGGGCTACCGGTATGCCGTGCCCGGCGCGGTGCGCCGCTCCATCGGCAATGCGCTCCGGAACGTGGCAAGCCCCGTGGCCTTCGCCAACGATGTCCTGCAAGGGCATCCGCGCTACGCGGCCGAGACGGTCACCCGCTTCGTGGTGAACTCGACGGTCGGCGTGGCCGGGCTGTTCGACGTGGCGGACGACCTGGGGCTGCCGCCGCATCGCGGCGCGAACCTCGGCACGACGCTGGGCGTCTGGGGCGTGGGCGAAGGGCCATACTTGTTCCTGCCGCTGCTTGGCCCGTCGAACGTGCGGGACACCGGGGGGTATGCCGGCAACGTCCTGCTCGACCCGTTCACCTGGGTGAGCTTCGGCGGCGTCGGCGCCCTGGAAGGGTCCCGCTTCGGCGTGGGCGCGGTGGACACGCGGGAGCAACTGCTGGATCCGGTGGACCAGGTCAAGCGGGACTCGCTCGACCCTTACGCGACGTTCCGCAGCGCCTACCGCCAGAGCCGCGCCGCCGAGATCGAAGCGGCCCGCCATGACGGCAAGCCGCTGCCGCCGCCGCACCCGCTTGCGGAGTAGGGCCCGCGCAATCGGCTTCATGGGCGAACCCGCAGGCGCGGCGCCTCAGATCGAGCTGACGACGTGGCCGCCATCGACCGGCAACACGGCGCCGGTGATGAACCGGCCCGCGTCCGACGCCAGCAGCAGCAGCGCGCCGTCCAGGTCCTCCGGCTGGCCCAGGCGCCCCAACGGCACGCGGCCGGCGATGCGGGCGCCCGCCGGCCCTTGCAGGAACTCGCGGTTCAGGTCCGTCTCGACATAGCCCGGCGCCAGCGCGTTCACCGTGATGCCGCGCGGCCCCAATTCCATCGCCAGCACCGCCGTCATGTGGCACAGCCCGGCTTTGGACGCGCTGTACGGGACCACGCCCTTGATGGTGCGCAGGCCCAGGATGGAAGCGACGTTCACGATCCGGCCGCCCCGCCCGGCCGCGATGGCCGCCCGCGCGAACTCCCGGCACATCAGGAACGCGCCGCGCAGGTTGGTGTCGAGCACGCTGTCCCATTCCTCGGCGCTTCCGTCCAGGAACCGCTGGCCGCCGGTGATGCCCGAGTTGTTCACCAGGACATCCAAGGCGCCGAGTCCTGCCGCCGCACGCCCGACCGCGTCCACGACCGAGGCTTCCTCCGTCACGTCGCAGGCGACCGCGAGCGCCGTGCCGCCGGCTGCCTCGATCTCCCGGACCAAAGCCTCCAAGCGGTCCAGCCGCCGAGCGGCCAGGGCGACCTTGGCGCCGTGTGCGGCCAGCAGCCGCGCGAAATGCGCGCCGAGTCCCGACGAAGCGCCGGTGACCAAAGCGCACCGGCCACGCATGGTGAAGAGCTGATCCAAGGTCCGTCTCCCAAGTTTTCCGCAAAGAACACCACACCGAACACCATGCCGGCCTGGACGCCAACCGGGTGCCGCGCCCGAACCGGGCGGTCGGCCCAAGCCGGATCTTGCGGGCGTTGCCAGGGATCGCGCCCGGAGGCGGCGCGTTGCCTTGCTCCGAACCGCTGCCGAGGGAGACCAGCATGGATGGCGCGAATTTGATGAACCGCCGGGGCGCGCTGACCGTCGCCGCCGGCATGGCCGGGACCCTGCTCGCCCGAGCCGCCGCCGCGGCGCCGGAGATCGACACGGGCCGGGTGCAGGGCGGCCGGGTGGAGTTCCCGCCCGAGACCGCGCCCACCGAACGCCCGTCCGGCGGCCCGCCCAACCCCATGCCGGTGCCTGAGCGGGTCGGCTTCGCCGTGGTCGGCCTGGGACGCCTGGCGCTTGAGGAAATCCTGCCGGCCTTCGGCGAGGCGAAGCGGTCCCGCCTGGTGGCTCTGGTGAGCGGCACGCCGGACAAGGCGGCGCGCATCGCCGCCGAGTACGGCGTGCAGCCGGAAGCGGTTTATGACTACGCCGGCTTCGACCGCATCCGCGACAACCCGGACATCCAGGCCGTGTACGTCGTCCTGCCCAACGCCATGCACAAGGAATACACCATCCGCGCCGCCCAGGCCGGCAAGCACGTGCTGTGCGAGAAGCCGATGGCGGTGTCCGCGGCCGAGGGGCAGGCCATGGTCGATGCCTGCCGCGCCGCCGGGCGCAAGCTGATGATCGCCTACCGCTGCCAGTACGAGCCGTTCAACCGCGAGGTGCTGCGCATGGTGC
The DNA here is from genome assembly GCA_964250815.1 of uncultured Acetobacteraceae bacterium. GTDB lineage: Bacteria > Pseudomonadota > Alphaproteobacteria > Acetobacterales > Acetobacteraceae > CAHJXG01. The sequence continues at coordinate 1,409 of CAXUIQ010000093.1, read as the reverse complement.
GCGAGAAAACGTTCGGCCCCGCCCGCTTCATCGACGCCGTGAACGTGCAGAACCAGGGCGACGGCGCGCAGTGGCGCTTCAAGCGGGCACTCGCCGGCGGCGGGTCGCTGCCGGACGTGGGGCTGTATTGCCTGAACGCGGCCCGCTACCTGACCGGGGAGGAGCCGGTCGAGGTCGTCGCCCGGAGCTTCAGCCCGCCGGGCGACCCGCGCTACGCCGAGGTGGAGGAGACCGTGAACTTCATGCTCCGCTTTCCCGGCGGCGTTGTCGCGAACTGCGCGACCAGCTACGGCATGCACGAAAGCCGGCGCCTCGCGGTCCACACGCCGGGCGCCGCCATCAGCCTGGACGGCGCGTTCTCCTACCACGACAAGCAGTTCCGGGTTGCGCGTCGCGACGGCCAGGCCGAGGGCGTGGAGGAGCGGCGCATTCCCATGAAGAACCAGTTCGCGCTGGAGATGGACCACATGGCCGAATGCGTCCTATCCAACCGCGAGCCGCACACCCCCGGCGAGGAGGGCGTGCAGGACCACCGGATCATGGAAGCCATCTACCAGTCCGCCGCCAGCGGCCAGCCGGTGGCCCTGCCGCGCCTGGAGGGGCTGGACCGCACGCGCGGCCCGGCGCCGTCCTCGTCATGACGCGCTGATTGCGCTCGCTCCGCGCCCGCCTGCTGGCGCTGTGGGCGTTCTCGCTCGCGGCGTGCGTCGCGGCCGGGGCGCTGCTGGTGCAGATCTCCGGCCAATCAACGGCGGCGCAGGTGCAGCGGGGCGAGGCGGTGGCGGCGCAGGCCTGCGGCCTGATCCGCGAGCGTTGGGCGTTCTACGCCACCGATTGGCGCGGCCCGGCGCCGCCGCTGGACGATGCCGGGCTGCGGGCCGGCCTCCAGGCGGCGGTGTCCCTCGCCCTTTCGCGGCAAGCCGGGGTGGAGGGCGGCATCTGGCAGGCCGAGGCGGGGCTGCTCGCCCATGCCTACCCGACCGGCCCCGCCCCCGGCCTGGAAGCCGACCTGCCCGCGGTCGAAGCCGCCGACGTCCGGGCGGTCAACGAGCAGGCCGCCCGGGACGAGGCCGCAGTCGCCCGCACGTCGGGGGCCGGCACGCAGACCCTGTTGCTGCACGCCTGCCCGCTGCCCGGCCCCATCGAGGGCCTGACCGCCTGGACCCTGGCCCGGGTGCCCGCGGCGAGTGCCGCGGACGGCTTGCGCGGCGGGCTGCTGCTGCTGTTCGCGCTGATGCTGGGCATGTCGGCTTGGCTCGCGTGGCTGCTGCGCGCGTGGTCGCGCCGGGTGGGCGCGGTGGAGGCCGGGCTGGCGCAGCACCGGGACGGCCTGCCTTTCAGCCTGCCGCGCACCGGGGCGCGCGACCTGGACCGCATCGTCGCTGCGCTGCACCAGGCCGGCCCGCGCC
>CAXUIQ010000092.1:4347-10550 GCA_964250815.1 uncultured Acetobacteraceae bacterium | reverse complement strand
GGCGCAACCTGCACTTCGGCATCCGCGAGCACGCCATGGGCTCGATCTGCAACGGGCTGGCGCTGAGCGGCATCCGGGCCTATGCCTCGGGGTTCCTGATCTTCAGCGACTACATGAAGCCGCCGATCCGCTTGGCCGCGATCATGGAGCTGCCGGTCATCTACATCTTCACCCACGACAGCATCGGCGTGGGCGAGGACGGGCCGACGCACCAGCCGATCGAGCAGCTCATGGCGCTGCGCGCCGTGCCCGGCATGATCGTGATCCGCCCCGCCGATGCGAACGAAGTGGCCGAAGCCTGGCGCGTCGCGCTGAAGCAGCACGACAAGCCCGTGGCGCTGGTCCTGAGCCGCCAGGCGCTGCCGACGCTGGACCGCGGCCAGTATGCGCCGGCGGCTGGCCTCGACCGCGGCGCTTACGCGGTGACAAAGGACGAGGGCATGCCCGACGTGATCCTGATGGCCACCGGCAGCGAGCTGTCGCTGTGCCTCGGCGCGCACGAGGCGCTGGCCCGGGAGGGCATCCGCTCCCGCGTGGTGTCGATGCCAAGCTGGGAGCTGTTCGAGAGCCAGGACGAGGCATACCGCGAAAGCGTGCTGCCGTCGTCGGTCGTGGGCCGGGTGGCAGTGGAGCAAGGGGCGACGCTGGGCTGGGACCGCTACATCGGCTGGGGCGGCGCCATGATCGGCATGCACACCTTCGGCGCCAGCGCGCCCGCCGGCGAACTGCTCAAGAAGTTCGGCTTCACGCCCGACAAGGTGCTGGAAGCCGCGCGTGCCCAAGCGAAGCGCAGCAAGGGGAACTGATCATGGACACCCAGCAGCCCACCGTCGGCAATGCCCTCAAGCAGCTTGAGGGCTTCGGGCAAAGCCCGTGGCTCGACTTCATCCAGCGCTCCTTCATCCACGACGGCAGCCTCAAGAAGCTGATCGAGCGGGACGGGCTGAAGGGCGTCACCTCCAACCCCAGCATCTTCCAGAAGGCGATGGGGGAGGGCACCGACTACGACGCCGGGTTCAAGGAGCTGGCGGAGCGGGGCGACCACGACGCGCTCGACATCTACGAGGCGCTGGCGGAAGAGGACATCCGGCAGGCCTGCGACGTGATGCGCCCGGTGTACGAGGCGACCGGCAAGGTGGACGGCTACGTCAGCCTGGAGGTCTCGCCCTACCTCGCGCTCCACACGGACGAGACGGTGGAGGAGGCCCGCAAGCTCTGGAAGGCTGTTGGGCGCGAGAACCTGATGGTCAAGGTGCCCGGCACCGACAAGGGCGTGGCGGCGATCCGCACCCTGATCGGGGACGGGATGAACATCAACGTGACGCTGCTGTTCGGCCAGGCGGCCTACGAGGCGGTGGCGGAGGCGTTCGTCGCCGGGCTGGAGGACCGCATGGCGCGGGGCGAAAGCGTCGCGGGCATCGCAAGCGTCGCCAGCTTCTTCGTCAGCCGCATCGACGCAGTGATCGACAAGAAGATCGACGAGCGGGTGAAGCACGGCGAGGCCGCGCTCTCCGGGCTGCGCGGCAAGGTCGCCATCGCCAACGCCAAGATGGCCTACCAGACCTACCTCAAGATGGTGGCCTCCCCGCGCTGGCAGAAGCTGGCGGCAGCGGGTGCCCTGCCGCAGCGCCTGCTGTGGGCCAGCACCGGGGTGAAGGACAAGGCCTACAGCGACGTGCTGTACGTCGAGGAGCTGATCGGCCCCGACACCGTGGACACCATCCCGCCCGCGACCATGGACGCCTTCCGCGACCACGGCCACCCGCGCGCCAGCCTGACGGAGGACGTGGACGGCGCCCGCGCGGTCATGGCTGCGGTGGAGGAGCACAAGCTCGGGCTGGACGAGGTCACCAAGGCGCTGGTCACGGAGGGGGTCGAGCTGTTCGCCGCCGCGGCCGACAAGCTGCTCGGCTCCGTGGCCGCCAAGCGCGCCGCCATGCTGGGCGACAAGCTGAGCGCCATGCAGGCCAGCCTGCCCGAGCCGCTGGCGGGCGAGGTCAAGGCGACGATGGAGGATTGGCGCAAGCAGGGCAAGGTGCGCGACCTGTGGGCGCACCACGCCAGCCTGTGGACCGGGGCGGACGAGGCGAAGTGGCTCGGCTGGCTGCGCGTGGTCGAGGACCGCAACGAACACCTGTCGGAGCTGCAGGCGTTCCAGGACGAGGTCAAGGCGGAAGGCTTCCAGCACGTCCTGCTGCTCGGCATGGGCGGGTCGAGCCTGGGGCCGGAAGTGCTGGCCGAGACGTTCGGCAAGCAGGACGGCTTCCCGGAACTGCTGATCCTCGACAGCACCGACCCGGCGCAGGTCGCGGCGGTGCACGCCCGGGTGGACCTGTCGCGGACGCTGTGCATCGTCAGCAGCAAGTCCGGCGGCACGCTGGAGCCCAACATCTTCAAGGCGTACTTCTGGGACGCCATGCAGAAGGCGGTGGGCAAGGAGGCCGGGCGGCACTTCGTCGCCGTGACCGACCCCGGCTCCAAGATGCAGCACGTGGCGGAGTCCGACGGCTTCCGTGAGATCTTCATGGGCGACCCAGCCATCGGCGGGCGCTACTCCGTGCTGTCCAACTTCGGCATGGTGCCGGCGGCGGCGATGGGGCTGGACTTGAAGGAGTTCCTGTACTCGGCGGCGCTGATGCAGCGGAGCTGCGCGGCGGGCACGCCGCCGGACCAGAACCCCGGCGTGCAGTTGGGCGCCATCCTTGGCACGGCGTGCAACGCCGGGCGGGACAAGGTGACGGTCGTCGCCAGCCCCGGCATCTACGACGTGGGCGCCTGGCTGGAGCAGTTGCTCGCGGAAAGCACGGGCAAGCAGGGCCATGGCATCGTGCCGGTGGACAACGAGCCGTTGGGGGCGCCGGGCGTCTATGGCGGGGACCGCGTGTTCGCCTACCTGCGCCTGATGGACGCGCCCGACCCGGCGCAGGACGCGGCCGTGGCGGCGCTGGAAGGGGCCGGGCAGCCGGTGGTGCGCCTGTCGCTGTCGAGCACGATGCAGGTGGCGCAGCAGTTCTTCTTGTGGGAGTTCGCCACCGCCGTCGCCGGCTCGGTCATCGGCATCAACCCGTTCGACCAGCCGGACGTGGAGGCGAGCAAGGTCGAGACGCGCAAGCTGACCGACGCCTTCGCCGCGACCGGCAAGCTGCCGGACGAGGCGCCGTTCCTGATGTCGGACGGGATCAAGCTGTTCACCGACCCGCGCGACCAGGACGCGCTGCGCCAGGAAAGCCTGGATGCGGTGATCAAGGCGCACCTGGACCGCGCCAGACCCGGCGACTACGTGGCGCTGCTGGCCTACATCGACCGCAACGCCGCGCACACCAAGGCGCTGCAAGCCTTGCGCGCCCGCATCCGCGACGCGAAGCATGTGGCGACCTGCGTGGGCTTCGGGCCGCGCTTCCTGCACTCGACGGGCCAGGCCTACAAGGGCGGGCCGAACAGCGGCGTGGTGCTGCAGATCACCGCGGACGACGCCAAGGATCTGCCCGTGCCCGGCGAGAAGTTCACCTTCGGCACGGTGAAGGCGGCGCAGGCGCGCGGCGACTTCGACGTGCTGGCGGAACGGGGGCGGCGGGCGTTGCGGGTGCACCTGGGGGCGGACGTGGACGCCGGGCTGGCGCGCCTGGCCCGCGCCGTCGATGCGGCGCTGTAACGGGAGCAAAGCATGGAATTAGGGATCATCGGCCTGGGCCGCATGGGCGGCAACATCAGCCAGCGCCTGATGCGCGCCGGGCACCGCACCGTGGTGTACGACCGCAACGAGGAGGCCGTGCACCACCTGGCGGACAAGGGCGCGGCGGCGTCCAGCGGCCTTTCTGACATGGTGGCGAAGCTTTCGCCGCCCCGCGCCGTCTGGGTCATGCTGCCGGCGGGCAAGATCACCGAGGCGACGGTGGCCGAGCTGGGCAACCTGCTGAGCCAGGGCGACACGATCATCGACGGCGGCAACACCTTCTACAAGGACGACATCCGGCGGGCCAAGGAACTGGCCGGCCGGGGCATCACCTACGTCGATGTCGGCACGTCGGGCGGCATCTGGGGCATCGACCGCGGCTACTGCATGATGATCGGGGGCGAAGAAGAGGCGGTGCAGCGCCTCGACCCGATCTTCGCGACGCTCGCGCCCGGCATCGGCACCATCGAGCGCACGCCGGAGCGGGAAGGGCACGACCCGCGGGCCGAGCAGGGCTACATCCATGCGGGTCCGGCCGGCGCCGGGCACTTCGTCAAGATGGTGCACAATGGCATCGAGTATGGGCTGATGCAGGCCTATGCCGAAGGGTTCGACATCCTGCGCAGCAAGAACGGCGACCACCTGCCGGAGAACGAGCGCTTCGACATCAACGTGACCGAGGTCGCCGAGGTGTGGCGCCGCGGCAGCGTGGTCAGCTCCTGGCTGCTGGACCTCACGGCCATCGCGCTGGCCAAGGACGGCGACCTGTCGGCCTACCAGGGCGAGGTGGAGGACAGCGGCGAAGGCCGCTGGACGGTGGAGGCGGCCATCGAGGAGGCGGTGCCGGCGCACGTGATCACCGCGAGCCTGTTCGCCCGCTTCGAAAGCCGGCGGCACCACAGCTTCGCCAACAAGCTGCTGTCGGCGATGCGCGCAGGCTTCGGCGGCCACGTGGAGCCGACAACGCCGGGCGTGCTGCCGCAGCCGGTGCCCAAGCCCGCCGAGGTCAAGGTGCAGGAACACGAGCGGGACGTCTGAGCCATGGACGCTTCCGCCGCCCCGCCCGGTCCCGAAAGCCGCGTGCCCGCCGACCCGGCGCCGCCCTGCACGCTGGTGGTCTTCGGCGCGGGCGGCGACCTGACCAAGCGGCTGCTGATCCCGTCCATCTACAACATGCGGCAGGCCGGGCTGCTGCAGGACGGCTTCCAGATCGTCGGCGTGGACCGGGTCGAGCGCGACGACGACGCCTACCGCAGCGACCTGACGGAAGCGATGCGGAGCTTTGCCACCAACAAGGGCGGCGACGACCCGGGCGCGCTGGACGCCGACGCCTGGGGCTGGGTGCGCGGCCGGCTGGCCTACCAGGTGGGCGACCTCGAAGGCGCCGGCACCTACGAGGCGCTGAAGCGTCGGGTCAGCGGCAGCTGCGTGTTCTACCTGGCCGTCGCCGCCCGGTTCTTCGGCCCGGTGCTGACCCGGCTGGCCGACGGCGGGCTGATGCAGCAGCAGGAGGGCGCGTTCCGCCGCGTGGTGGTGGAAAAGCCGTTCGGACGCGACCTGGCCAGCGCCCGGGCGCTGAACCGACTGATCCTGGACAAGATGGACGAGAGCCAGGTGTTCCGCATCGACCATTTCCTCGGCAAAGAGACGGTGCAGAACATGGTGGCGCTGCGGTTCAGCAATGGCATCTTCGAGCCGCTGTGGAACCGCAACTACATCGACCACGTGCAGATCACCGCCGCCGAGACGGTGGGGGTGGAACGGCGCGGCGCGTTCTACGAGCCGACCGGGGCGCTGCGGGACATGGTTCCGAACCACATGTTCCAGCTTCTGGCGATGACGGCGATGGAGCCGCCCAACAGCTTCGACGCCGACGCGGTGCGGACGGAGAAGGCCAAGGTGCTGCAGGCGGTCAAGCCGCTCGACGCCGGAAGCGTGGCGCAGGACGTGGTGCGCGGCCAGTACGGCCCGGGACGCCTGGGCGGCCACGACGTGCCGGGCTACCGCGAGGAGCCGAACGTCGCCGCCGACAGCACCACCGAAACGTACGTCGCCATGCGTCTCCAGATCGACAACTTCCGCTGGGCCGGGGTGCCGTTCTTTGTGCGGACCGGCAAGCGCATGGCGGTGCGCCGCACGGAGATCGTCGTCCATTTCAAGCAGGCGCCCTATGCCCTGTTCCGCGACACGCCGGTGGACAAGCTGACGCCCAACGCCATGGTCATCCACGTGCAGCCGAGCGAGGGCATCACGCTGAACATCAGCGCCAAGGTGCCGGGGCCGACGCTGCGCCTCGGCCATGTGGCGATGGACTTCCGCTACGCCGACTACTTCAACACCCCGTCCAACACCGGATACGAGACGCTGCTGTACGACGTGATGATCGGCGACGCGACGCTGTTCCAGCGGGCGGACAACGTGGAGGCCGGCTGGGAGGTCGTGCAGCCGATCCTGGACGAGATGGAGGCCGGGCACACGTCGGTGCAGCCCTACGCCGCCGGGTCGGCCGGCCCGGCGGCGGCAGACGCGA
>CAXUIQ010000092.1:0-4337 GCA_964250815.1 uncultured Acetobacteraceae bacterium | reverse complement strand
GCGCGCACCACTGCCAGATCGTGGCTGATGAACAGGTAGGCGAGGCCGCGCCGTGCCTGCAAGCCGCGCAGCAACGCGATTACCTGCGACTGCACGGACCGGTCGAGGGCGCGCCGCGGGGCCGGCCGCCCCGGGGGCGGCAGACGCGAGGCTGTACCGGGACGGCCGCCATTGGCGGGCGCTCGACGCATGACCGGCCCCGTGACGCGCCCGGTCCGCCTTGTGGTGTCCGACGTGGACGGCACGCTGGTGCAGACCGACAAGTCGCTGGCGCCCGGCACCGCGGCCGCGACCGGGCGGCTGCGCGCGGCCGGCATCCCGCTCGCCATCGTCAGCGCCCGCCCGCCGCGCGGCATGCTGTGGATCGCGGAGGAACTGGGACTGGCGGGCCTGCTGGCCGGGTTCAACGGCGGCACCATCATGCAGCCGGACGGAACCGTGGTGCAGCAGCACACCGTGCCGCCGGACGCGGCGCGGACCGCGCTGGAGCTGTTCGCCCGCAGCCGCGTCAGCGCCTGGTTCTTCACCGCCCAGGAATGGCTGGCGCAGGACCCGGACGGCCCGCACGTCGCCCACGAGCGCCATACCGTGCGCTTCAACGAGCGCATCGTCGAAAGCTTCGAGCCTTGCATCGGCCAGGCCGGCAAGGTGGTGGGCGTGACGGACGACGCCCCCTTGCTGGCCGGGCTTGAGGTGGAGCTGCAGGCCATGCTTGGGGCCACGGCCAACGCCAAGCGGTCGCAGACCTACTACCTCGACGTGACGCACCGCGACGCGAACAAGGGCAACGCCGTCCGCATGCTGGCGGCGCAATTGGGCGTGGACCTGGCGGAAGTCGCGGTGCTGGGCGACATGGAAAACGACCTGCCGATGTTCGACGTGGCCGGCTTCGCGGTCGCCATGGGCAACGCTTCGCCCGCGGTGCAGGCCCGCGCCGCCGCGGTCACGGGCACCAACGACCAGGACGGCTGGGCGCAGGCGGTGGACCAGTTCATCCTGCCGAGGACCCGCTGATGGACCCGGTGGCGGCCGATGCCCCGGCCCTGGCCGCGCAGGTCGCGGAGTGGATGACGGGCCTCCTGCAAGCGCGGCCCGGGCCGGCGGCGGTCGCGCTGTCCGGCGGGTCCACGCCGAAGCTGCTCTACCAGACGCTGGCGGCACCTCCCTTCGTGGACCGGGTGCCGTGGGACCGCGTGCATTGGTTCTGGGGCGACGAGCGCTTCGTGCCGCACGACGACGAGCGCAGCAACTACCGCATGGCCATGGAGGCGATGCTGTCCCGCGTCGGCGCGCTGCCCGCCAATATCCACCCGATCCCGACCGAGGGGATGTCCGCCGAGGAGGCCGCCGGGCGCTACCAGATCACGTTGCAAGCCTACCACGGCGGCCAGACGCTCGATCCCGTCCGCCCCTTGTTCGACATCGTGCTGCTGGGCCTCGGCACCAACGGCCACACGGCGTCGCTGTTCCCCGACACGCCCGTGTTGAAGGAGCGCACCGCCTGGGCGGCGGCGGTGACGCCCAAGGGCGAGCCGACCCGCATCACCCTCACCTACCCGGCGCTGGAAAGCTGCCGCCATGCCGCCTTCCTCGTGGCCGGCGCGGACAAGCGCGAGGTGCTAGCCCGGGTGCGGGCGGGTGCCGCGGACCTGCCGGCGGCGCGATACCATCCCACGGGGGAACTGCATTGGTTCGCCGATCAGGCCGCGGCGGGCTAGACCCATGCCGCCCTGACCACGTCAGGGGGGCATGGGTCTAGCATACCTCCGGTCCGGCGATTCACGTCCTGACTGTTCCAGTCAGGACGATCGCGGACTAGGAGCGCCGGGCGCTTCGCGTTATCGTCGTCGCCATGAACATGGCCGCCCCCTCCGTCCTTGTCGTCATGGGCGTTTCCGGCTCCGGCAAGACCACCGTTGCCGCCCTGCTGGCCGGGCGGCTCGGTTGGGAGTACGAGGATGGCGACGACTTCCACCCGCCGGAGAACGTCGCGAAGATGCATGGCGGGACGCCGCTGGACGATGCGGACCGCTGGCCGTGGCTCGCCGCCATCGCCGCCTGGATCGACGCGACGCGCGCCGGCGGGCGGCATGGCGTCGTGGCGTGTTCCGCCTTGCGGCGCGCGTATCGCGACATGCTGCTGAAGGACCGGCCCGACGTGCGGCTGATCTACCTGCAAGGCGACAAGCAACTGATCGCCAAGCGGCAGGCCGCCCGGCTGAACCACTACATGCCCGCGGCCCTGATTGACAGCCAGTTCGCGGCCTTGGAGGAACCCATGCCCGACGAGCAGCCCATCGTCGTCTCCGTCGCGCCCCGGCCCAAGGAGATCGTGCAGGCGATCCTCGCGCGCCTGCCGGGAGCCGCATGATGGCGGAACCGTTGGACCAGGCCGCGCTCAAGCGGCAGGCGGCGGAGGCGGCGGTGGCGGAGGTGCAGGACGGCATGGTGCTGGGCCTCGGCACCGGCTCCACGGCGGCGCTCGCCGTGGCGGCCCTGGGCGCGCGGGTCAAGGCCGGGCTGCGCGTCGTCGGCATCCCGACCTCGGAGCGCACGGCGGAGCAGGCGACGGGGCTGGGCATCCCCTTGGCGAGCTTCGCCGAGCACACCAGCATCGACCTCACCATCGACGGCGCGGACGAGGTGCACACCGGCACGCTGGACCTCGTCAAGGGCCTGGGCGGCGCGCTGCTGCGGGAGAAGATCGTCGCCGCCGCCAGCCGGCGCATGACCGTGATCGTGGACGAAAGCAAGCTGTCGCCGCGGCTCGGGGGCGTGCGCCTGCCGGTGGAGATCGTGACGTTCGGCTGGCAATCGACGCTCGCCCGCCTGCACGACGAGGGCGCGGACGTGCTGGTGCGGCAGGGGCCGGACGGCGCGCCGTTCCGCACCGACGGCGGCAACCTGATCGCCGACTGCGCCCTCGCCATGGACGACCCGGCGGCGCTGCACGCCCGCCTCAAGGCCATCACCGGCGTGGTGGAGACCGGGCTGTTCATCGGCATGGCCACCCGCGTGGTGGCCGGCACCCAAGCCGGACCCAAGATCCTGGAGCTGCCATGAACGAACCCGCTTCCACGGTGGAGCAAGCAGGGGCGCCCGAAGCGTCGGCGTCCGGCTTGGTCACCCTGGCCATCGACATCGGCGGCAGCAACCTCAAGGCGGCCCGGCTCGACCGCGACGGCGCCATGGTGGGCAAGCGCGTCAAGGTGCCGACGATGCGCCCGTCCCCGCCGGACCAGGTGGTGCCGGCGCTGGTGGGGCTGGCCCGGCAGCTTGAACCCTACGACCGCGTGTCCGTCGGCTTTCCCGGCCTGATCAAGCACGCGGTCGTGCAAACGGCGCCGAATCTCGGGACGAAGGTCTGGGCGGGCTTCGACCTGGCCGGGGCGCTGCACAAGGAGCTGGGCAAGCCGGTGCGGATGCTGAACGACGCGACGGTGCAAGGGTTGGGGGTGATCTCCGGGCAGGGCTTGGAATGCGTGATCACCCTCGGCACCGGGTTCGGCTTCGCGCTGTACCAGGACGGGCGGCTGGCGCCGCAGTTGGAGATGAGCCAGCACGTCATCCGCGACGACATGACCTACGACGAGTACGTGGGCGTCGAGGCGCTGCGCAAGGTCGGCCAGAAGAAGTGGGAGCGCCGGGTGGAGCGGGTGCTCACGCAGCTCCGGGCGGTGGTGAACTTCGACACGCTGTATATTGGCGGGGGCGATGCGCAGGAGCTTGAGATCAAACTGCCGAAGGACGTGAAGATCGTCCCGAACAGCGCTGGCATCACCGGCGGCGTGCGGCTGTGGGACAGCAAGCTGGACGAAGCGTTCGCGAAGCAGGAGAGCGCCCAGGCCGAATGACCGTCTTCCACCTGGTCCGCCATGCGGAGCACGGGCTGCTGGGCCGGGTGCTGACGGGGCGGATGCCGGGTGTCGCGTTGAACGGGCGCGGGCGGGAGCAGGCGGCGCGGCTGGCGCGGCACTTCGCGGGCCGGGCGGTCGCGGCGGTGGTGTCCAGCCCGTTGCAGCGCGCGCAGGAGACCGCGGGGCCGATTGCCGCGGCTTTGGGCCTTGAGGCCGCGACAGATGCCGGGCTGGACGAGATCGACTTCGGCGATTGGACCGGGGCGGCGTTCGAGGCATTGGAGGGGTCGCCGGCGTGGCAGGCCTGGAACCAACACCGCGGTACGGCGCCGACGCCGGGCGGGGAGACGATGGTGGAGGTGTTGGCGCGGGCGCTTCGTTGTCTTGCACGGTGGGGCCGGGCGTTCCCGGAAGGCGAGGTGGTGTTGGTCAGCCATCTGGACGTGCTGCGGGCGGTGCTGGCGCACGTGTTGGGAATGC
>CAXUIQ010000091.1:0-10591 GCA_964250815.1 uncultured Acetobacteraceae bacterium | reverse complement strand
GCCAGTCCGCGCCAGCACCGCAGGAAATAAGAGAGGAGACGGGGTGCGTCAAGCGGTTGGGCGAAAAACCCTTGAGGCGTCCAGCCCCTGCCTGCATCTGCGCCGCAACCTCGGGATCGCGGTGGGACGTCGCGGCCTACATCTCCTTCTCGTCGGACTCCGGCTCGACCTCGATGTCGCCACCAATCGTATCCGCATCGTCCTCCAGGTCCGAAGCGTCCTCCAACACGTCCTCCTCTGCCTCCTCCTCCGCGGTTTCGATCTCGACGTCCGGGTCTTCCAACCCTGGAGCCGGAACCTTCTTCAAGCGTTTCTCGTCAGCCACGTTGCCTCCGGTCCGACGGGCGCGCGGCTGCTCGGTCGGCTGCTCCGTGCCGCATTTCGGGCAAACTGCCGGGGTCCTGGCCAGGTCGTAGAAGCGCGTGGCGCAGGCGACGCAGACGCGCTTCATGCCGAGTTCGGGCTTCGCCATCAAGTCCCTCAATTCCATTCGCCACACGTGAACGGCGAAGGGCGCGGCCCATGCCATCGCAGCGCCTCGCTGTCAAACAATGCCGCCCCGTGCTACCCGCCGCGCCACACCTGTCGCCGAAGACCCCCGCATGAGCCACGCCCATCCTTCCCTGGCTTCGACGCGCCCGGCCCGGCCCCTTTCGGGCAACGTTCGCCTGCCCGGCGACCAGGCCGCCGGACATCACGCGCTCCTGCTCGCGGCGCTTGCGGTCGGGGAAAGCCGCCTTGCGGGACTGCCAGGCCACGACGACTTCCTGCGCATGGCGGCCGCCGTATGCGCTCTCGGCGCGGACGCCATCCAGGAAGCGCCGGGCACATGGCGGGTGACTGGCCGCGGCATCGGCGGGCTTCGCGAGCCTGAGAGCGTTTTGGACATGGGCGACTCCGCCATCGCGGCGGGGCTGGTCTGCGGCGTCCTCGCGAGCCATGACCTGTTCGCGACCGTGACGGGGAGCGCCAGCCTGCGCCGCCGTTCGATGCGTTGGATGACGGACATGCTGCAAGATTGCGGAGCGCGCTTCCAGTGCCCGGCGGATGCCTGGCTGCCGTTGGCCGTCCAGGGCGCCCGGGACGCCCTGCCGGTCGAGCGCCGCCTGTCCGTGCAGGCCGTGGCGGCAAAGCCGGCCCTGCTGCTGGCTGGCCTGAATGCGCCGGGCTGGACCCGCATCACCGAAGCGACGCCGGCCGACGACTGCACTGCCCGGCTGCTGCGCCATTTCGGCGCAAGCGTCACCGTCGAGCCGTGCGGCGACGGTTGCACGACCGGCGTCATGGGCCAGCCGGAGCTGCGCGCGGCGGACCTGACGATTCCAGGCGACCCGTCCCTGGCCGCCTTGCCGCTGGTGGCGGCGCTGGTCGTGCCGGGTTCGGCCGTGACGGTCCGCGGCGTGGCCATGGGTCCGCTGCACGCCGGGTTGTATGCCACGTTGCGGGACATGGGCGCGCACCTGGAGATTGCCGGGGAGCGCTTGGAGGGTGGCGGGCCGGTGGCCGACGTGACGGCCCGCTACACTGGGCTTCGCGGCACGGACGTGCCGGCAGCGCGGACCGGAAGCATGGCTCGCGATTGTCCCATCCTGGCCGTCGCGGCCGCGTGCGCCACCGGCCCGACCCGGATGGAAGGGTATGCGGCACCGCGCGTGGAGGACGGCCATCCGCTTTCCGCCACGCTGGCGGTGCTGCGGCTCAGCGGGGTCGAGGTGGAAGGCAAGGGCGACAGCTTGGTGGTGCATGGCATCGCCACGCCGCCCGGCGGCGTGCGGATCGAGTCCGGCACGGCTTCGCGCGTCGCCCTGTGCGGCCTGGTCCTGGGCCTTGCGACGGCTACGCCGGTGCGGGTGGACGACGCCTTGGCGATCGAGGCCGACTTCCCAGGCGTCCTGGCGCTGCTGCGCCAAATCGGCGCGCCGCTCGCGTGAGCCTCGTCATCGCGATCGACGGGCCGGCCGCGGCCGGCAAGGGCACTCTCGCCCGGCGGCTCGCGACGGCGCTCGGCCTTGCTTACCTGGACACCGGCCTGCTGTATCGGGCGGTCGGGCGGCTGGTCCTGGACGCCGGGGGAGCGCCGGACGACCCCACCGCAGCCGAGGCTGCCGCCCGCGGCCTGGTTGCCGCCGACCTTGCGCGCATCGACCTGCGCGGCCCCGAGGCAGACCGGGCGTCGAGCCTTGTCGCCAAGCTGCCCGGCGTCCGTGCGGCGTTGCTCGCGTTCCAGCGCCGCTTCGCCGAGCAAGGCGCGGTGCTGGACGGACGCGACATCGGTACGGTCGTGGTGCCCGGTGCCCAGGTCAAGCTCTTCGTCACCGCGGCCCCAGCCGCACGGGCACTGCGGCGCTGGCTGGAGTTGCAAGGCCGCGGCATCGCAACATCGCTGCGAAGCGTCGAGGTCGAGTTGCAGGCCCGGGATGCGCAGGATGCGATGCGTGAAACCGCGCCGTTGAAAGCGGCGGCAGATGCCGTGGTGCTCGACACCACAGAACTCGACGCGGACGCCGCATTCGCGCGGGCGCTGGAAATTGTTCAGGGCCGGCTTGGTTTTACTTGACTCCTGTTGTGCGATCCGTATGTCTGCCCACGCTACCTGAAAGTGACAGGGTCCAGCCATTTGGCATGGACCTATTGCTGTTTCTCAACCAGTCCGCACTGCGGACCAGACGTTCCCCGGTCCTGCTGGGACGGAGCGCGCATTTGATGATCCCGGCCCGGCCGGCTTCATGGACAGGAACCTATTCATCACATGGCATCATCCGCCACTGCCCTTCTCGACCGCCCATCCCATGGCGACATGAGCGAGGACTTTGCTTCGCTGCTCGATGAGACGATGGGCCGCGAGGCCGGTTTCGAAGGGTCGGTCGTCACCGGGCGCGTCGTGCGCCTGACCGACGAATACGCGATCGTCGATGTCGGGCTGAAAAGCGAAGGGCGCGTCGCGCTCAAGGAATTCGCGCAGCCGGGCCAGAAGCCCGAGGTCAAGCCCGGCGACAACATCGAACTCTACGTCGAACGCTATGAAGACCGCGACGGCGCCATCGTGCTGTCGCGCGAGAAGGCGCGGCGCGAGGAAGCCTGGACCAACCTCGAAAAGTCGTTCGAAGCGCAGCAGCGCGTGAACGGCACCATCTACGGCCGGGTCAAGGGCGGCTTCACCGTCGATCTCGGCGGCGCCGTGGCGTTCCTGCCCGGCAGCCAGGTCGATATCCGCCCGGTGCGCGACGTGGGTCCGCTGATGGGCACCCCGCAGCCGTTCCAGATCCTGAAGATGGACCGCGCCCGCGGCAACATCGTGGTGAGCCGCCGCGCCGTGCTGGAGGAGACCCGAGCCGAGCAGCGGAGCGAGCTGATCCAGGGCCTCAAGGAAGGCATGATCCTCGACGGCGTGGTGAAGAACATCACGGACTACGGCGCGTTCGTCGATCTCGGCGGCGTCGATGGCCTGCTGCACGTCACCGACATCGCCTGGCGCCGCATCAACCACCCGAGCGAGGCATTGCAGATCGGCCAGCCGGTCCGCGTGCAGGTGATCCGCTTCAACAGCGAGACCCAGCGCATCAGCCTCGGCATGAAGCAGCTTGAGGCCGACCCGTGGGAAGGTGTCGCGGCGAAGTACCCGCCGGGCGCCAAGTTCTCCGGCCGCGTCACCAACATCACGGACTACGGCGCGTTTGTCGAGCTGGAGCCGGGCGTCGAGGGGCTGGTCCACGTGTCCGAGATGAGCTGGACCAAGAAGAACGTCCATCCCGGCAAGATCGTCGCGACCAGCCAGGAGGTCGATGTGATGGTGCTGGACGTGGACAGCAGCAAGCGGCGCATCAGCCTCGGCCTCAAGCAGGTGCAGCGCAACCCGTGGGAGCAGTTCCAGGACGAGCACCCGGTCGGCAGCACCGTCGAGGGCGAGATCCGCAACATCACCGAGTTCGGCCTGTTCATCGGCATCACGGCGGACATCGACGGCATGGTGCACATGTCCGACCTGTCCTGGGACGAGCCGGGCGAGCTGGCCATCGCCAAGTACGAGAAGGGCCAGGTCGTCCAGGCCAAGGTGCTGGACGTCGATGCCGAGAAGGAGCGGATCAGCCTGGGCATCAAGCAGCTGCATGACGACCCGGCCGCCGACGTGCTGAACCGCGTGCATAAGAACGACGTCGTGACCTGCGTCGTCACCGCCGTGCAGGCGAACGGCATCGAGGTCAAGGTGGACGAGGTGCTGACCGGCTTCATCCGCCGGGCCGAGCTGGCGCGCGACAAGAGCGAGCAGCGCCCGGACCGCTTCGCCGTGGGCGAGAAGGTGGACGCCAAGGTCACGGCCATCGACCGCGCCGCCCGCAAGCTCAGCCTGACCATCAAGGGCCGGGAGATGGAAGAGGACAAGCAGGCCATCCAGGACTTCGGCACCGCGGACTCCGGCGCGTCCCTGGGCGACATCCTGGGCGCGGCGATCCGGCGGCGGAACCAGCAGAGCGACAGCTAGTCCTTGTCGCTCGAAACCGACCTGATCCTGGACAGGCGGCGCCTCAGGCGCCGCCTGAACCTTTGGCGGGTGCTGGCCGTGGCGGCCGGCACCTTGGCGCTGATCGCGGTGGTGGCGCCGCGGACCACCGGCGGCGCCTTGGGCCGGCACGTGGCGCGCCTCAACGTGACCGGCGTCATCACCGAGGACCGCAAGCTGATCGAGGGCGTCGCGGCACTGGCGACGGACCGCAACGTGCCTGCGGTGATCGTCTCCATCGACAGCCCCGGCGGTTCGGTGGCTGGGGGCGAGAGCCTGCGCGGCGCGCTGTTGCGGGTCGCGGCGGTCAAGCCCGTGGTCGCGGTGATGCGCGGCACGGCGGCATCGGCCGGCTACATGGTGGCTTTGCCTGCCGCCCGCATCTTCGCCCGCGACGCGACGCTCACCGGCTCTATCGGCGTGATCCTGCAAACCGGGGACGTGTCCGGCCTGCTGGGCCGGCTAGGCTTGTCGGCGGAGGCGATCACGTCCGGCCCGCTGAAAGACCAGCCGAGCTTCACCCGCGGGCTGACGGCGCAGGGGCGGGACTACCTCAACGGCTTGGTCGCCGACATGTATGACCAGTTCGTCGGCATGGTGGCGGAAGCCCGGCACATGGATGCGGCCCAAGTGCGCGCCTTGGCCGATGGCCGCGCCTACACCGGCCGTCAGGCGCAGAAGCTGGGCCTGGTGGACGAGATCGGCGGCGAGATCGAGGCGCGGGAGTGGCTGGCGCGGGAGCGTGGCGTGCCGGCGACGGTGCCCGCCGAGGACGTGAGGCCGGGTGGCCTGTATGGCCGCACGGTCGGGGCGACGCTGGCCGGCGTCCTGCAGCAAGCTGCCGGGGCTGTTGCAAGCGCGTTCGCTCCGCCCGCGGCGCAGGCCGGAGCCTGGGCGCTTTGGCAGGGCGGCGCCGCGGAGTAGGCGATCCGCCTGGACCGGAAGGGGAAATGTCGAGCAGCGCGGCGACCGGCACCGTGCCGTCCGGTTGACGGGCGGCGATGGGTCCGGCATCGTCCGGCCAGCATTCCCGCAAGCGGGCCAACAACTCCAACGCATTACGGCGATTGAGGCAATGACGAAATCCGAGTTGATCGCAGAGCTTGCGTCCGCCAACCCGCATTTGCTCAGCCGGGATGTGGAGCTGATCGTCTCGACCATCTTCGAGGAGATCACTGCTGCCCTGGCCCGCGGCACCCGCGTCGAGCTGCGCGGCTTCGGCGCCTTCACGGTGAAGCGGCGCGACGCCCGCACCGGGCGCAACCCGCGCACTGGGGAGGCGGTCCCGGTCAACGAGAAGGCGGTGCCGTTCTTCAAGGCCGGCAAGGAATTGCGCGAACGGGTCGATCGTGGCGGCAAGCCGGCCCGTGCGCCCATGCGCGCCGAACGTGTGCTGGCCTAGCCCATGCGCCTCCTCCTTTTCGTGCCCGTGCTGATCGTCCTGATCGCCTTTGCGCTGTCCAACCAGCAGGTGGTGCAACTAGGGCTGTGGCCCACCGACATCGTGATCGACGCCCCGCTGTCGGTCACGATCCTGGTGGCGGCCGGGCTGTTCTTCATCATCGGCGCGTTGATGACCTGGGGCGCCAGCCTGGTCACGGCCAGCCGCGCCCGCCAAGCTGAGCGCACCGTGCGGCAGCTTGAGGCCGAGGTGCGGGCGCTCAAGGCTCAGCCCAGGACCGCGCAGCCCAGGAGCGTGGGCATCTCCATGGCCTTGCCGCCGCCCGGCGCCTGATGGCCGGGCTGATCGTCGCGCTGGACACCGCGGATGCGGGACAGGCGGCGGCGTGGGCGGAGGCAGTGGCGCCGCATTGCGGCCTGCTGAAGCTGGGCTTGCAGTTCGTGCTGGCGCAAGGACCGGCGGGGGTTCGCGCCGTCACGTCCCGGCCGGTGTTCCTGGATTTGAAGCTGCATGACATCCCCAACACCGTCGCAGGCGCCGTGCGTGGCGTCCTGCCGCTCCGCCCGGCCATGCTGACCGTCCATGCGGGTGGCGGCGCCGCGATGCTTGCGGCGGCCCGGGGCGCTGCCGACGCGGCCGCCCACCCCCCGCTCCTGCTTGCCGTCACCGTGCTGACCAGCCTCGACAGCAGCGCCCTCCATGCGACCGGCGTCGCCGGCGGGCCGCGCCAGCAGGTGCTGCGCCTGGCCCGCCTGGCGATGGACGCCGGCGCGGACGGGCTGGTGTGCAGCGCGCAGGAAGCGCCCATGCTGCGGGACGCCCTGGGGTCGCGCCCGACCTTGGTGGTCCCGGGCATCCGTCCCGCAGGCGCAGGCCCGGACGACCAGGCGCGCACCGTGACCCCTCGGGAGGCCGTGGATGCCGGCGCCGATTGGATCGTGGTCGGCCGTCCCATCACCGGCAGCGCCGATCCGGCCGCCGCCGCCGCCGCCATCGCTTTGGAGATCGCATGACAACGCTTGTGAAAATCTGCGGCATCAACTCGCCGGAGGCGCTGGACGCCGCGACGGACGCCGGGGCCGACTACGTCGGGTTCGTGTTCTTCCCGCCCTCTCCGCGAGCCGTGACCCCGGCGGAGGCTGCCGCCCTTTCGGCGCACCGCCCCGGCGGCCCGGCGCGGGTAGGATTGTTCGTCAATCCGACCGACGACGACGTGGCCGAAGCCCTGGATGCCCTGGCCCTGGACGTGCTGCAGGTGCATGGCACGCCGGGCCGCGCCGCCGAACTGCGGACACGGTTCGGGGCGCCGGTCTGGGTTGCG
Source organism: uncultured Acetobacteraceae bacterium (assembly GCA_964250815.1). GTDB lineage: Bacteria > Pseudomonadota > Alphaproteobacteria > Acetobacterales > Acetobacteraceae > CAHJXG01. The sequence goes on along the minus strand of CAXUIQ010000091.1, from coordinate 3,370 downwards.
GCGGGCGTGGGCGGCGCGGCCGACCTGCCGACCGACAATGGCGGCGTGGATGCCTTGCTGCTGGACGCCAAGGCGCCGCCTGGCGCCCCGCTGCCCGGCGGCAACGCCCGGGCGTTCGACTGGTCGGTGCTGCGCGGCTGGACCGCGCCGGCTCCCTGGCTGCTGGCCGGCGGCCTCACCCCCGGCAACGTGGCCGAGGCGGTGCGGATCTCGGGCGCCCCGGCGGTGGACGTGTCATCCGGCGTGGAGCGGAGCCGCGGCGTCAAGGACGCCGGGCTGATCCAGGCCTTCGTCCGGAACGCGCGGGTCAAGCATCATTTGGCAGGGCATGCTGGCGACCTGCCGGTAAAATGATGCGTCTTCACAGAATTCTAAGCAGGCATCCGTGGCGCAAGCCACAGATGCCTGCTTAGATCCAGCCCCGCCGCTTGAACCAAAGGAGCGGCAGGACCGCGCTCAGGAAGATCACGGCCAATCCATAGGCGTAGCCGTACTCCCATTGCAGCTCGGGTATGTTCTTGAAGTTCATGCCGTAGATGCTGGCGACCAGCGTCGGCGGCACGCCCACCACGGAGACGACCGTCAGGATCTTGATGCCGTTGTTCTGCTCGATGCTGATGAAGCCGAGCGTCGCATCCAGCAGGAACTGCACCTTGTCGGTCAACTGCCTGTCGTAGTCCGATAACGATGCGATGTCCTGCCGCAGCGTATGGAACCGGGGCCGCAGGTGGGCGGGCGTCCAGTCCGCGGCGACGTCGTTGACGTAGAGCACGATGCGGTTCACCCCGAGCAGGCTGTCCCGGATGTTGGACACGCGCTCCCCGGCGGTGCCCACCGCGCGCAGCGTGGCCTGCAACTGCGTGTCGGTCCGCGTCGCGCTCTGCGTGCCGCCCGCCGGCCGGAACACCCGGCGCGAGATGGCGTCGAGGTCCGCGCCGACGTGCTCCAGGATGTCCGCCAGGCGATCGACGATCGCTTCTAGCAGCCCCAGGAACGCCGCCACGCTGCACGAGTGGGCGGCGCTGCCGACGAAGCGCTCGGCGAACTGGTCGAACACCGGCAGGTCGGCGAACCGCACCGTCATCAGGTGCTCCGGCGACAGCACGAAGCCGAGCGGTGCCACCATCGACAGCCCGTCTGCCGAGCGGTAGGTCATCGGCGTGCTGAGGGACAGGGTCTTGCCCTCGCTCGACAGCCGGCTGCTGCTCTCGATCTCGGCCAGGTCCGCCTCCGCCGGCACCCGCAGGCCGGTCAGCCGCTCCGCGGCGGAGCGCTCCTGGTCGGTCGGGTTGAGCAGGTCGATCCAGACGGGCGCAGCCTCCGACGGCCCGGCATGCGACTGGAAGGGGTGGCGGGGGGCGAGGCCGTTGTTCAAATACAGCATGACGCATCCTACCCTGGCCCCGCGCGGCTGCGCATCCCAAAGAACCTGGGGCGTGACCGGCGCCGGGCGGTGCGGTATGACGGGCGCCCGACCGAGGAGAGCACATTGACCGAGACTGCGCCCGCCCGACCCGCCTGCGCCTGGAGCCATGCGCGCATGGGTGGTCTGGAGAGCTGGGCATGAGCTGGCTTGCCGAGTACGTCCGTCCGAAGATCCGCACCTTGCTCGGACGGCGGGAGGTGCCGGACAACCTTTGGGTGCAGTGCCCCGATTGCCAGCAGATGCTGTTCGCCAGCGACCTAGAGCGCAACCTGAAGGTCTGCATGGCGTGCGGCTTCCACATGCGCCCGACCGCGGCGGAGCGCCTGGCCTACACCTTCGATGCCGACCCCGGCTTCACCCGCATCGAACTGCCGCGCGTGCCCCTGGACCCGCTGCGCTTCCGCGACAGCAAGCGCTATGCCGACCGCTTGAAGGACGCGCGGGAAAAGACCGGCCTCGACGACGCGATCCTGGTCGCGCACGGCCCCATCGGCGGCCACCGCGCCGTGGTCGCGGCGCAGGCGTTCGAGTTCATGGGCGGCAGCATGGGCGCCGCGGTGGGGGAGGCCGTCGTCGCCGCCGCCCGGCTCGCGGTGTTGCAGCAGGCGCCGCTGATCGTGTTCACCGCGAGCGGCGGCGCCCGGATGCAGGAAGGCGCCGTCAGCTTGATGCAGATGCCGCGCACCACCGTCGCGACCCGGCTGGTCAAGGAAGCCGGGCTGCCGTTCATCACGGTGCTGACCGACCCCACGACCGGCGGCGTCACCGCAAGCTTCGCCATGCTGGGCGACTTGCAGATCGCAGAACCCGGCGCGCTGATCGGCTTCGCCGGCAGCCGGGTGATCGAGCAGACGGTGCGGGAAACCTTGCCGGACGGCTTCCAGCGCGCCGAATACCTGCATGAGCACGGCATTCTCGACATGGTGGTGCCGCGCGGCGAGATGCGGGACACGCTGGCCCGGCTGATCGGCCTGCTGCGCGTGCCGGAGCAGGTGCCCGCCGTGCTGGCGCTGCCGCCCCCGCCGTTGCCGGAGCCGGCCGCCGCATGAGCCAAGTCCAGCCCCGAAGCCGGCCCGGCAACAGGATCGAGCCGATCATCGACCGGCTGCACGGCCTGCACCCGCGGCTGATCGACCTCAGCCTTGAGCGGCTGGAACGCCTGCTGGCATTGCTGGGCCACCCCGAGCAGCGGCTGCCGCCGGTGATCCACGTCGCAGGCACCAACGGCAAGGGCAGCACCTGCGCCTTCCTGCGCGCGATGGCGGAGGCTGCCGGGCTGCGCGTGCATGTTTATACTTCGCCTCACCTTGTACGTTTCAATGAGCGTTTCCGTATCTCCGGCCATCTGGTGTCCGATACCGCCTTGGCGGAGGCGTTGGAGCATATCGAACAGGCCAACGGCGGGGCCGACATCACGGTGTTCGAGGTGATCACCGCCGCCGCGTTCCACCTGTTCGCGCAAGCGCCGGCCGACCTCTGCATCCTGGAAGTCGGGCTGGGCGGCCGCGGCGACGCGACGAACGTGGTTCGCGCCCCGGTCGCCTGCGCCGTCACGTCCATCTCGATGGACCACCGGGAGCTGCTCGGCGACACGCTGGCGGCGATTGCGACGGAGAAGGCCGGCATCGCGAAGCGTGGCGTGCCCCTGGTGACGGGAGCGCAGCCGGCCGAGGCCTTCGCGGCCTTGTCGGACGCCGCCGGGCGGGCCGGCGCGCCGCTCCTGGCGCGCGGGCGCGATTGGGAGATCGCGGAGGCCGGCGCCGGGCTGCGGTTCACCGACGCGACGGGAACGGTGGCCCTGCCCCGGCCGTCGCTGCCCGGCGCGCATCAAATGGACAACGCCGGCGTCGCCGTGGGGGCGCTGCGGGCGGCAATGCCGGTCCTGGGGCCGGTCCTGGGGCCGGTGCCGGAGGACGCCTGGGCCGGGCTGGCGCGGGCCGAGTG
>CAXUIQ010000090.1:0-10647 GCA_964250815.1 uncultured Acetobacteraceae bacterium | reverse complement strand
TTCCTGGCGCGCGAGATGGGCGTGCCGCTGGTGGAGGGCGCCGACCTCACGGTGGAGGACGACAAGGTCTGGATGCGGACCACGGCCGGGCTGCGCCGGGTCCACACCATCTACCGCCGGATCGCCGATGACTTCCTGGACCCGGACGTGTTCCGCCCCGACAGCCTCTTGGGCGTGCGCGGCCTGGTCGGCGCATGGCGCCACGGCAACGTGACGCTGGCCAACGCCGTCGGCACCGGGGTCGCAGACGACAAGGCAGTTTATGCCTACATGCCGCGCATCATCCGCTACTACCTCGACGAGGACGCGATCTTGCCCAACGTGGAAACCCACATCTGCGGCGAGCCGGAGGGCCTGGCCTACACCCTGGCCAATTTGGAGAAGCTGGTGATCAAGCCGGTGGGGGAGAGCGGCGGCTACGGCATCACCGTCGGCCCGCGGGCGAGCCAGGCGGAACTCGACGCCGCCCGCGCCCGGCTGACCGCCGACCCCGCCAACTGGATCAGCCAGCCGATGATCTCGCTCAGCGTCGCGCCCACGTTGACCGAGGCCGGGTTGCGCCCGCGCCACCTCGACCTGCGGCCGTTCGCCATCACCGGGCGGGAAACCTGGGTGCTGCCCGGCGGCCTGTCCCGCGTCGCGCTCAAGGAGGGCAGCCTGATCGTCAACTCGTCGCAGGGCGGCGGGTCGAAGGATACCTGGGTGCTGGCGGAATGATCGGACTCCAGCGCCGCACGCCGCTGCTGACCCGCGACGCGGAGGGCCTGTTCTGGATGGCCCGCTACCTTGAGCGGGTCGAGAACCTCGCCCGGCTGATCGACGTGACCCAGACCTTCGAAAGCCCGGGGCGTGAGGCCGAGTCCTGGGCGGCGCTGGTTGCCATCATGGCGGACGGTGCCGGGCTACAGGAGCGCGGCTGTGCGATGGATGCCGCGAACGTCAAGCGCTTCTACCTGCTGGACGCGACCAACCCGACCAGCATCCCCGCCTGCATCGAGGCCGCCCGCACCAACGCGCGCACGCTGCGCCCGCTGATCAGCACGGAGATGTGGCTGCAGCTCAACGTGTTCCACCACGACCTGCTGGCCATCGAGCCTTGGGAACTGGACGGCGATGCGCTGTCCCGCCTGTGCCGCCGCATAAAGGAAGGCGTGCAGGCGCATACCGGCATCACCGAGGGCACGTTCTTCCGCGACCAGGGCTGGCACTTCTACGAGGTCGGCCGGCTGATCGAGCGCGCCGACCAGACGACCCGGCTGCTCGACATCAAGTATCACCTGCTGGCCCGCGGCACGGTGGAGGAGCGCCGGGTGGCCGAGCTGACCCAATGGAACGCGCTGCTGCGGGCGGCGGCCGGCTACCATGCGTTCCGCCGGGTGGCGCAGGCGGGCTTCGTGCCGGCGGATGTCGTGGCGTTCCTGCTGGGCGACACCTCGTTCGCCCGCAGCGTGGCGTTGTGCGTGGAGCAGATGGACTGGCACTTCAGCGCGCTCCGCTCCCGCTACGGCCTGCGCGACACCGCGCCGGTGCTGGAACGGATCGAGGATCTGCGCGTGATGCTGGGCGAGCCGGTGCTGCGGCTGCTGCCGGATGGGCTGCACGACTTCCTGGACAGCATGCAGCGCGACCTCGGAAGCTTGGGCGAGCTGATCGGCACCATGTTCTTCCGCGACTGGCGCCCGTTGAAGCAGAGCCAGTCGCAGAGCCAGGGCGGCCAAACGGGCCAGAGCCAATCGCAAAGCCAAAGCGGCTCCGAGAGCGGCCAGTCGCAGACCCAGAACCAAAGGAGCGGCTGAATGACGGGGAGACCGGTGCGCGCTCGGCTCGTCTTGGCGCTGCTGTGGCTGGCCGCCGTGTCCGCCTCCGCGCAGCAGCTCGCGCCGCCGGGCATCCCCGCCGACCGCTTCCCCAAGCCGCTGCGCCCGGTCGCCAGCATCATCTCCAACCAGTGGTCGAGCGAGGACACGCGGGAGCGGGTGGGGGAGGCGGCCCGCGTCATGCAACTGCTCGGCATCCGGCCCGGCATGGCGGTGGCGGACATCGGCGCGGGGTCCGGCTACTACACGTTACGGCTGTCGCAGCGGGTCGGCCCGGCGGGCCGGGTGTTCGCCGAGGACATCATGCCGGACTACCTGGCCGGCTTGCAGCGCCGGGTCGCGTCGGAGGGGTTGGGCAACGTGACGCTGGCGCTTGGTGAAGCGCACGACCCTCGCCTGCCGCCGGCGTCGGTCGATGTGGCGCTCCTGGTCCACATGTACCACGAGATCGACCAGCCCTTCGGCCTGCTGGTCAACCTGCTCCCGGCGCTGCGCCCCGGCGGGCGCATCGCGATCCTGGATGCCGACCGCGTGACCCTGCAGCACGGCACCCCGCCCGCGCTGCTGGAATGCGAGCTGCGCGCCGTCGGCTTCCGCCAGGTCGCGTTCCACCCTCTGGAGGGCGGCGCGACCTACCTCGCGGTGTTCACGCCGCCGGCCCAGGCGCCCGCGCCGGCCAGCATCGTGCCCTGCCGTGACGGAGCCGCGCGCTAGACAGGCAGGACCGCTTGCCCGTACGATCCGCCCGCGCATGGGGGCAGTGCATGGCCGGGCTGAACCTCGACGCGGAGTGGCTGGAAGCCGACGGACGGGGCGGCTTCGCCTCCGGCACCGTTTCCGGCCTGCGCACCCGGCGCTACCATGCCTTGCTGCTGACAGCGACGCACCCACCGGCCGGGCGCATGGTGCTGGCGAACGGGATCGAGGCCTGGGCCGAAGGGGACAACGGGACGGTCCCTCTCACCAGCCAGCGCTACGCCCCTGGCCTCGTGCATCACGACGCCCGCCCGCTGTCACTGCTCCTGGATCGTGAGAACGGCTTTCGAGGTTGGCCAGGGGCTTGGCCGGTCGCTGGATCGCAAGAATGCTTCCAAGTTCGTGAGAATTGCCGCTAGGATCGCGAGACGCGGTCGGCGGGAGCACGGATCGTGGCGAAGCGGGGCAGGGCAGAGGGCACGCGTCCAAGTGGCGTGCCGGACGAGGTCTGGGCCGAGGCGGTCCGTCGCGCGGCTGTGGTCGCGCCCCTGGCACGGGAAGGCCGGCTCACCCGCGCCCGGATGCACGACGCCGCCCGCGAACTCGGCCTCAGCGTGCCCCGTGCCTACCGGCTGATCGCGCTCTACCGCGAGGTCCCCGTCACTGCCTCGCTCGTACCGACCCGCCCAGGACCGGCCAAGGGCACGCGCCGCCTGCCATCGGGAGTGGAGGACATCGTCGAGCGTGCCATCGAGGCGAGCTACAAGCAGCGCGAGCGCCCCACCCTGGCGCGGCTGCGGAGCGACGTGGACCATGACTGCAAGACCGCCAAGCTGAAGCCGCTTTCGCGCAAGGCGCTGTCCGCCCGCGTGTCGGCCCGTTCGTTTCAGGAGATGGTCCGGGCGCGCGAAGGCGCCGAGGCCGCCCGGCAGCGCTTTGCCCCCGTCCGCCCCGGACCGCGGCCAGGCACGCCCTTGCAGCTCGTGCAGGCCGACCACACCCGGGTGGACCTGGTGCTGGTGGACGCGGCCACGCGCACGCCCTTAGGCCGGCCATGGCTGACGCTGGTGCTCGACGTGTGCACCCGCTGCGTGCTGGGCCTGCACGTCGCCTTCGACGCGCCGTCCTCCACAGGCGTCGCACTCGCGATGGCACAGGCCGTGCTGCCCAAGGACGATTGGCTCGCCTCCCGGGACATGCGGCTCGCCTGGCCCATGCACGGCCTCCCCGGAACTCTGCACATGGACAACGAGTCCGAATTCCGTGCCCGCGCCCCGCGCCTGGGCTGCCAGCAGCACGGCGTCCACGTGGATTACCGCCCGCCGGCGACGCCGCGTTTCGGCGGGCACATCGAGCGGCTGATGGGCACGCTGATGGGCCGGGTGCACACCCTGCCCGGCACGACGTTCTCGAACGTTGCCGAGCGCGGGAGCTACCCGTCCGAACGCAAGGCCGTGCTGAGCTTGGCCGAATTCGAGCGCATCCTCGCCTTGGAGGTGCTCGGCCCCTACCACAACGACGTGCATTCGGCACTGGACAAGACGCCGGCCGCGGCCTGGGCGGAGGGCATTGCCGCGGCCCCGCCCCGGCTGCCCCGGGACCGGGACGCCTTTGTGCTGGACTTCCTGCCCTGGGAGGAGCGTGTGGTGCGCCGCGACGGCGTGCACCTGTTCCGGATCGCCTACTACGACGGCGTGCTCGTGTCGCTGATCGGCGAGCCAGCCTGCAAGGTGCGGGTCAAATACGACCCGCGCGACCTCGGCGCGGTGTTCGTCGAGCTGCGCGAAGGCGGTCACGTGCGGGTGCCCTACGCAAACCTGGCCCACCCGCCGATGGACCGTGGACGAGCAGGCCATTTTCGAAGGCATCGACGGGCAACGCCGCATCCTGGCCGAAGCCGGAGCGGCCACCAGGGCAGCACGGCGCTCGGACCGATCCGCCGCATCCCTGGCACTCCACCCCGCGCCCGTCATGCCGGGGCCGGCCCCCGTCTCCACCGCGGTGCCTGCCGGCACGGGCGATGAGGACGACGAGGCGCGCGTGCCGGCGGTGGCCGAAGACGAGGCGTGGAAAACGGAGTTCCTGACGTGAGCGCACCCGCGCACCCGCACCTGCATCCAGCCGTGCGGGAACTCGCGGACAAGGACGACGTGGCTCGCATCGCCCACGTTCGGGCCAAGCGTTGGGTCGAGCACCGCGCGGCTTCGGGACTGCTGGAATTGCTGGACGAGGTGTTCGAACAGCCCTCGAGCGAGCGGATGGAGAACCTGCTGATCCTGGGCGAGAGCGGAATGGGCAAGACAGCGTTGCTGCGCGCCTTCGAGCGCCGCCACGCCGCGCCCTGGGACGAGGCGCGAGGCGTCCACCCGCGGCCGGTGCTGGTCGTGCGCATGCCGCCGGTGCCGACGGAGAAGGAGCTGTTCCTGAAGGTGCTCGAAACCCTCGGTGTGCCGTCCGACCTCGGCGGCGGCAACGCGTTCCAGCGCCGGGAAACTACGTTCCAGGTGCTGCGCGAGGTGGGCACGCGCGTGCTGGTGTTAGATTAGATCAACTCCGTGCTTGCCGGCGGGGCGGGGCAGCAACGCCTGTTCCTGCAGCTGCTTCGCTTCTTGTCCAACGAACTCGGCGTCGCCCTCGTCTGTGCCGGCGTCCCCGAAACGCGGCATGCGTTGATGTCGGACGCGCAGCTACGCAGCCGCTTCGGCGAGATCGGCTGGCCGCCCTGGACCGCGAACGCGGAATTGCAGGACTTCGTGAACCGGCTCGTGCAGGGCTTCCCCCTCCGGCAGCCCTCGCCCGTGGACAGCGCCAAGGTGCGCCGGTTGCTGGCGGTGCGATCCGGCGGCACGACGCTGCGCATCCGCAAGGCGTTGGAGCGGGCGGCCGTGGCCGCGATCCGCGGCGGCCAGGAGCGCATCGACCTCGCGGCCTTGGAGGACGAGGCCGCCTGGCGGGCGATCGCGCCGGCCCGGGCCGCGCCAGGCCGGCGTTCTGCGCACGCCCATGGCGCCGGATGACCCTCCCCGGCCGGCTGCCCGTGTCGCCCAGGCCTTTCCCAGGTGAGGCGCTGTCGTCCTGGGTCGCCCGGCTGGCTGCCCGCTACGAAGCCACCCCCGATCGCCTCATGGGCGCTTTGCTGCCGGAGGCGAGCTGGGACAAGTACGGGATCGACCGCGTGCTGGACCACCGGCCGCTGCCGCCGCGGACGGTCGCGGTTCTTGCGGCGGCGACGGGCGTGCCGGCCGAAGCGGTCACGGCCTTGCGGCTGCCCCCTGCGGCAGGCAGCCCAAATCCCCTCTGGCCGCGCAGGTTCGCCTCGGTCTGGTGCCACGCTTGCGTGGTGGCGGGGCTGCTGGAGCGGGGCGAATTCCACCGCCGCGCAGAGTGGGGGTTCGGCGGCTCCACCGTTTGCCCGGAACACCGGGTTTTGCTCGGCTGCCAGTGCCCGGATTGCGAACAGCCCTGCCATCCGCGCCCGGTGCACGGCCGCTTGCGTTTGTGGTGCGACTGGTGTCGCGCCTGCATTGACGGGGCCGGTGCCACGGTTCCGCTGTTCGAGCACGGGGCCTTGCAGAAGCTCGGCCCGTCCATCCTCATGACCGACGCGGCCTGGGCGGTGCTCACCCACTTCCAAGCCGATTTGCTGCACGCAGCGCACGGGAACGCGCCACGAGGCGCGTGGGTGCCCGGCGCCGACGCGGACCGGTTCCTCGAAGCCGTCCGCAAGCTCGCTTTCTCGATCGCGGGATGGCCGCCTCCCAACAAAGAAGACTCCCCGTGGCACCCCGGGGACGACGTCCCGTCCAAGGTGGTGGGACCCTTGGTCGTGGTTGCTGCGTTGCTGGACGCGACCGGCGTGGCCCGGTCGCACCGGCTGCTCAGAGAGCCTCTCATGCTTGTGACGGATGGAAGGGGCGCCTGCGACTTCGGGTCTCTGTATAGGCGGCTGAGTTACGTCCCTGCGCCCTTCTTGCGCCATGTCCTGCCTGGCTGCGGGCGCTCTCGCCTGCTCGACGCGCTGCGGTCCGTGGTGCGGCAAGTGGATGTGTCGCAGGGGCCGTTGCGGGAGCAGGCGCAGTACGCCTTGGCGCGACGGCGACGCGAGCCGTCCGTTTGGGTCGAGTGAAATCGGCCGGTTGGCCCCTTGGAGCGGCGGACCCCAGCCGGTTTTGGTGCCGGGCCACTCCCCGCACGCAACAGGCCGCATTCGCCTCTGATTTTTGGGGAGCGGGACGGACTGGCGGAGAAGGTATGGTCAAAGCCTAAGTATCATCGCAAGGAGCCAGGCTGCGAACCTCCGCTGGCGAGTCAACGTCGTCTTGGACCGCGGGCAGTGACTCCGAGAACGTCGCCACGGATCGGGTGAGAAGGTCGATGACGAACGCATGCAGTCAATCATCTGGCGTTCGGAGCGGGACGTGGCGGCTGCGGATGAAGCGATCGACCGCCGGCCCGAGCGCTGCCGGCAGGCCAGCCGCGAAGCGTCGCAGCGCCCGGCTCGCCGCGTTGGCATGACGTTGGTAGTGGGCAGTCGCTGCCCGAAGCAGGCAAGGCATGCGGAGCAAATCGCTCGCAATCGCGATACGGCGCTCCACGGCGACCAACTCCGACCTGACTTCGAGATGTGGGCAAGCTACGCGGCGGTTTGCAGCAGCGGGTTGCCCTGGCAGGACCGTCATCTGCAACGGCGCAAACCCGACCGTTCCAGCATAAAACCCAAGAGCCGCATGTGCCGAGCGGTGCTGGGCCCGTGCAGACAAGGCATTCAGCGTTGCAAGGCTGAGGTTTTGCTGCATGATGATCGGCTGCTCCCTGGTGCTGACGACCAAGACCGTTGGCGCCAGGCCTTCGCAACTGAAAGCATCCGCAGGAGCACTTGCCAGAACTCCTACAAGCAGCAGCAGAGCAACAAAGAAACCCCTCAAGTCTCCACCGTATCGCCTGCAGGCCTGAAACCGGGGCGACTGCTGCGATGGGGCGTGCTCTTCACAGCCAGGCCTTTCCTTGAAGGCACGTCATACCGCTCCTTCGTAGGACAGGGCAGGAACACTTCGGCGCTGAGACCCCCGTCCTGCCGGTTGCTGAGACGGATCGAGCCTCCCTCGTTCTCGACCGCCTGCCGCGCAATGGACAGCCCCAAGCCGACCCCGCCCGTCCCGCGGTTGCGGGAGTTCTCCAGGCGCTGGAACGGCTGGAAAACGCGCTCCAGGTCCTCTGAAGGGATGCCGGGTCCCGTGTCCTCCACCCTGACGGTCACGCCGGACGCTGCCGGCGCGACGATCACATGAACGCTGCCGCCATAGGTCACGGCGTTGTTCACCAAGTTGGCGAAGGCACGCTTGACCGCCGACGGATGCAGCTCAATGGCGACGTGGTTCGGCCCGGTGTAGGTCGCAGCGCCCCCGGCGTCGCACACGTTGTCGGTCAACGTGGACAGCAGAGCGGCAAGGTCCGTCACCTGCGCGGGCTCGGTCTCGGCGTCGCCGCGCAGGTAGGCAAGGGTCGCCTCGACCATGCCCTCCATCTCGTCCAGGTCGGCATCGATCGCAGCCTGTGCCTCTGGGTCGGGGAGAAACCCGGCCCGCAGCCGCAGCCGCGTGATCGGCGTCCGCAGGTCATGCGACACGGCGGCGAGCGCCTGGGTCCGGTCCTGCATTAGCCGATGAATGCGTGCCTGCATGCCGTTGAACGCTTGGGCAACCTGCCGCACCTCGTCCGGGCCGGTCTCGGCCACTACCACGGCCGGGCCGCGGCCGATCGCGTCCGCAGCCGCCGCCAGGCGTCGCAGGGGACGGGTCAGACTGCGCAGCAGCATGGCCGCCACCGCGACGACCCCGCCCGCCATCAGCGTGGTCGAGAACAGGGTGGAATGGGTGGTCCAAGGCGACGCAGCCTCGGCGAGCGTGGCGCCGAAGTTCAGGAACGTGTCGTCGGCCAGCCGGACGGACCCGTTCAGGATCGCCGGGCCGCCCATGGCGCCCGCCGCGCCGAACCGCACGGCAACCTCGCCCAGGTCAGGCGCCAGCTCCGCCATGCGGCGGCGGAAGTTCGGCAGTGCCGTGGAGCCGGAGGGCGCGCCAAGGAGCGCGCCCGTCGTCGCATGGTCCCCCCAGTGCAGTTCCAGTCCGGGCGAGGACAGCGCGTGCGCGCGTGCGTCCCGTTGCGGCAGGGCTGTTTCCGTGACCACCCTTGCCGCCGTCGCCAGGCGGCCGGCGACCTGGCCCGCGAACACCGTGTCCGCCCGGCTCGCTGCCTCGTCGCGATACAGCAGCACGGTGCCCAGGTGCACCAGGACGACCGCTGCGGCGAGGACCAGGATCGTCCGCCCGCCCAGGCCTTGCGGCCACAGCAGGCCGAGTGCACGCCGCCTGGCGGCCAGCAAGCCCCTCATTCCCGGCCAACCTCCGCCGCGAACAGGTAGCCGGAGCCGCGGACGGTCTTGATGAGTTCGCTCGCCTCCTCCGGTGCGCCCAGCTTGCGGCGCAGCCGGCTGACCAGCACGTCCACGCTGCGGTCGAACACTTCGCCGATCCGGTTGCGGGAGAGTTCGAGGATGCGGTCGCGGGTCATGACCCGCTGCGGGTGTTCGAGGAACGCGAGCAAGACGGCGTACTCGGCGCCCGAGAGTTCGACGGCCGCACCGTCCGGCGCCTTGAGCTCATGCCGGGCGGTGTCCAGCACCCAGGACGCGAACCGAAGGTGCCGGGTGCGCGTGCCGGACGCCACCGCCATGGCTTTGCCGCGGCGGAGCACGGCGCGGATGCGCGCCAGCAGCTCCGCGCGGCTGAAGGGCTTTGGGACGTAGTCGTCGGCGCCCAGCTCCAGGCCCAGCACCCGGTCGGCCTCGCTGCCCCGCGCCGTGACCATGATGATCGGCATGGCCCCTTCGCGCCGTATCGCCCGGCACAGGTCGAGCCCCGACGCGCCGGGCAGCATGAGGTCGAGCAGGATCAGGTCGATGCTCACGTTCCGCAGCGCGTCCCACATCTCGTGGCCATTGCGGACGCCGGTCGCACGGAAGCCGTTCTGCTGCAGGAACCGGGTCAGCAGCGCGCGCGTGCCGGTGTCGTCCTCGACGACCAGGAGGTGCGGCTCCGCGCTGACCAGCTCACCGTTCATTCCGTTTTCCGGCTCCTGCGACCATGCACGGCACACTATGCCGCATGGGAAGCGAGGCTGCTCGCGCTGACACACTTTGACACGAGCAGTTGGCCCGTAGGCCGCTAAATGGGAGCGCATCACTCGGTCGGCGGCCTTTCGCCATGGCAGCCCGCCCAACCAGCCAACGATGAGGAGGCCCTATGGGGCAGTTTGCATCCGCCGGCCCTGCGCGGCACGTGTCTATCCGCCGGGCCGGCGTCCCCCTGCTGTGGGTCCAGTCCATGGCGACCGGTCGGATGCGGCCCGTGCCCTTCGTCCTGACTGCCGCGTGAGGGCATGGTTGCTCGGGCTGGCCTTGCTGCCCCTTCTGGGAACCGCCGCGCGTGCCCAATCCCAATCTCCCCTGCTTGCACCAGGCTCAAACTTCCTGACCGGTCCGGGCGCCGGTAGGGCGCCGGTGGCAGTGCCGCCGCTGCCCAGCGCGGTTGCGCCGCGCCAGACGCCCCTGCCGCCCCTACCAGGCGGCACCGGGCTGGGCGTGACCCACCTCGAGGCGACGTCGCAGGTCGGCCCACAGCCGCGCGGCGGCCGTGCTGCTGCTGCAGCCCGCGCCCCGGCACGGTCGGCCGTTCCCCGGCTGCTCGAACCGAGCGAAGCGTCCCGCGTCCTGCAGGTAGCCGTGCAGGCGGCGGTGTCCCGCAACGCGGGGCTGCAAGGCGCCGCTGCCCGAAAGGCCCTGATCGCCGCCAAGCAGCGTTCCGCCGCGGCGTTCCTGCCCGGCGCGCCGACGCTGGGCGCCGCCTATGTCACCGACCAGGCGATCCGAAACCGCAACGCGCGCGATGCGGAGCTGTCGCTCGGCACCCAGATCTGGCTGCCAGGGGAAGGCACCGCCTCCGTCCGCGCCGCCGACGCCGATCTGTCCCGCCTTGAGGCGGAAGGCCTGCGGCAGCTGCTGGAGGTTGCAGGCCAGGTCCGCGAGGCCCTCGCCGCCGTGGCCGTCGCCGAGGCCGACCAGCGGGCCAGCCAGGCC
>CAXUIQ010000089.1:0-10649 GCA_964250815.1 uncultured Acetobacteraceae bacterium | reverse complement strand
GGCGCCGGGGGGCCGGCGGCGCGCCGCCGCTCCGGGGCGGCTCCATGCTGGAGCGCCGGGCGCAGTTCGTCGCCGAGTACGACTGGGTCCGCACCGGGCTGATGTTCGAGCCGCGCGGGCACGACCTCATGTCCGGCGCGATCCTGTACCCCTCCACCCGCGACGACTGCGACATCGGCGTGCTGTTCATCGAGACGACCGGCTGCCTGCCGATGTGCGGGCACGGCGCCATCGGCACGGTGACGATGGCGCTGGAGCACGGGCTGGCGCGGCCGCGAAGCCCAGGCGAGCTATGGCTGGACACGCCCGCCGGGCCGGTGCGGGCCGCCTACCGGCAAGAGGGCGAGCACGTGGAGGAGGTGCGGATCACCAACGTGCCGTCGTTCCTGCACCGGAGCGGCCTCTCCGTCGAGTGCCCCGGCCTGGGCGCGCTCACCGTCGATGTCGCCTACGGCGGCAACTTCTACGCCATCATCGACCCGCAGCCCGCCTTCCGCGACATCGCCGACGTGTCGGGGTCCGACCTGGTGCGCTGGAGCCTTTCGCTGCGGGAGGCGCTGGCGGCGCACGAGTTCGTGCATCCGGAGCGCCCGGAGATCCGCGGCCTGCGCCACCTGCTCTGGGCGGGCGCGCCGCGGCACCCGGAGGCGGTGGCCCGCAATGCCGTGTTCTACGGCGACAAGGCCATCGACCGCTCGCCCTGCGGCACCGGCACCTCGGCGCGGATGGCGCAATGGGCGGCGCAGGGCCGGCTGCGGCCCGGCGACGCCTTTATGCACGAAAGCATCATCGGCTCGCTGTTCCACGGCCGGGTCGAGGCGCAAACCAGCGTCGGCGGCAGGGACGCCATCGTGCCGTCCGTCGCCGGCTGGGCGCGGCTGACCGGGCACAACACCATCTTCATCGACAGCCGCGACCCCTTCGCCCACGGCTTCCAGGTCGCCTGACCCTTGGTTCGGCGGGGCGGGATCAGTGCCCTCCCGGCTTGCTCCCGCCGCCGGTGGTGCCCGACATCAGCAGGCAGAACGGGACCATCGCGAAGGACATGGCGGCGGTGATGATGAACACGTCGCTGTAGGCGAGGATCGAGGCCTGCGCGTGGAGTTGCTGGTAGAGCCAGTTCGTCGCCTGCTGGGCGGTTCCCGCCGCCGGGGTGCCATGCGCCAGGAAGTCGCCCTGCAACTGGTTCATGGTCATGGTGTAGCCGCGGTCCAGCGGCGAGGTGTGCGCCGTCAGGTAGGACTGGCGGATCTGGCTGCGTTGCGTCACCAGCGCTGTCGCCGCCGAAATCGAGAGCGAACCGAAATAGTTGCGGAACATGGTGAACAGCGCGGAGGCGTCGGCGTTCGCGGTTTTCGGCAAGGTCGAGAAGGCGATGGTGCTGATCGGCACGAACAGGAAGCCCAAGCCCGCCGTCTGCGCCGCGCGCATGAAGGCCAGCGTCTTGAAGTCGATGTTCGGCACCAGGTAGTGCGAATAGACCAGCGAGCATCCCATGATGAAGAAGCCGGTCGCGATGATGTACTTGAGCGGCACGAAACTGGTCAGCCGCCCCACGATCGGGATGAGGCAGATCACCACCATGCCGCCCGGCGACAGGATCAGCCCGGCCCAGGTCGCGGTGTAGCCGAGCTGCTGCTGCGCCAACTGCGGGATCACCACGGCGCTGGCATAGAGCACGGTGGCCATGGCCGCGATCATCAGGCAGCCCAGCGCGAAGTTCCGGTCCCGCATCACCCGGATGTTCACCACCGGCTTCCCTGCGACCAGCAGCCAGGCGATCGCCCCGGCGATGCCGAGCATGGCCAGGACGAACATGGTCACGATGAAGCGGGAGCCGAACCAGTCGTCGTCCTCCCCGCGGTCGGCCACCACCTCCAGGCAGCCCAGTCCGAGGGTGATCAGCGACAGCCCGATGTAGTCCACCGTGGCCGGCCGCGCCTTGGCCCAGGGCGGGTCCTCCACCAGCGCCTGCACGGCGAAGAAGGTCGCCGCCCCGATCGGCACGTTGATGAAGAACACCCACCGCCATGAGTAGGTGTCGGTGAGGAAGCCGCCCAGGGTCGGCCCCAGC
Source organism: uncultured Acetobacteraceae bacterium (assembly GCA_964250815.1). Classification (GTDB taxonomy): domain Bacteria; phylum Pseudomonadota; class Alphaproteobacteria; order Acetobacterales; family Acetobacteraceae; genus CAHJXG01. The sequence goes on along the minus strand of CAXUIQ010000089.1, from coordinate 8,575 downwards.
ACCGGGGCGACGATGGTGGCGATGGCCGTGATCGCGAACGCCTTGCCCCGCTGCTCCGGCGCGAAGGTGTCGAGGATGATGGACTGCTGGTTGGGCTGCAGCCCGCCGCCGAAGAAGCCCTGCAGCAGGCGGAACACGACCAGCTCCGGGAGGCTCGTGGACGCGCCGCACAGGAAGGAGCAGGCGGTGAACCCGGCGATGCACAGCAGGAAGTAGCGCTTGCGCCCGAACACGCTGCTGAGCCAGCCGGAAATGGTCAGCACGATGCCGTTGGCCAGCAGGTAGGAGGTGAGCGCCCAGGTCGCCTCGTCGTACCCGACCGCGAGGTTGCCGGCGATGTGCGGCAGGGACACGTTGACGATGGTGGTGTCCAGCACCTCCATGAAGGCGCCGAGCGTCACCACCACGGCGACGAGCCAAGGGTTGTGGCTGGACTTCCACTCCTGCTTGCCTGTGCCCTGCTTGCCGCTGCCCTGGGCCTCGGCGGCCTCGCTCATTCGAAGAACACCGTGGGCACGACCGACAGGCCGAGCGGCAAGGGCCGGTTGGGGTCGAGGCCCTCGTCGATCACCAGCTTCACCGGCACGCGCTGCACGATCTTCACGAAGTTGCCCGTGGCGTTCTCCGCCGGGAACGCGCTGAAGCGGGAGCCGGAGCCGAGCTGGATGGAATCGACGTGGCCGCGCAGCTTGAGGCCCGGGTAGGCATCGACTTCGAAGTCCACCTTCTGTCCCGGCCGCATGCGGTTCAACTGGCTTTCCTTGAAGTTCGCCGTCACCCAAACCTCCGGGGCCACCAGCGCCATGATCTGGGTGCCGGATTGCAGGTAGTTCCCCTGCTCCACGTTGCGCCGGGTCACCCAGCCGTCCTGCGGCGCCTTGACGTGGGTGTAGTCCAGGTTCAGGTCCGCCTGCTCAAGCTGCGCCTGCGCCTGGGCGACCTGCGCCTCCGCCTGCGCGACCTGGGTTTTCACCAGGTCGATGTTCAGCGGGACCGGGCGGTTGATGTCCACGTTGGCCTGCTGCGACCCCGCGGTGGCGCCGGCTTCGCGCGCCGCGGCCACGGCGGCGTCGATGTCCTGCTGCGTGGTGGCGCGGGGGTCGATGCCGCGCTGGCGCTTCAGGTCGGCCTGCGCCTTCTCCTGCTGGGCGCGGGCCTGCTCCGCCTGCGCCTGCGCCTGGCGCAGCCGGGCCGGGAAGGTTTCCTTGGCCAGTTCCAGGCTGGCCTTCGCGTTCTCAAGCTGCGCCTGGGCCGCCAGGATCTGCGCCTGCGCCTGGTCGCGGGCGGCGACGTAGGGCCGAGGGTCGATCTGCACGAGCAGGTCGCCCTTGCGGACGAACTGGTTGTCGTTGACGGCCAGGGTCACGACGTAGCCGTTGACCTGGGGGGCGATCAGGACGGCGCGGCCCTCGGTGTAGGCGTCGTCCGTGCCGATCTGGTTGCGATGGAGATACCAGTAGATGCCGCCGCCGACCGCCGCGAGGACGACGACGACGGCCAGGATGATCAGCGGGAGCCGGGAGTTCTTCTTGCTTTTGCCGTCGTCCTGGTCGGCTTCTTTGTTCTTGCTGGCATCCCCGCTCCGGTCCTTCTCATCGGTCCTTTTCTTGCCCGGGTCGGCGTCGCCGGCAGGGGCGGTTGGCGATCTCGCGACGGCGGAGTCCTTGTCGTCCTCGGGCCGCTTCGTGATCTCGCGCTGGTCGTCCATGGGTCGTCCCGATTGCCGTGTCGTTGTGCCTGGCCCGCTTCCATCGGGAGACATGGGGCCGGTCGAACAGCCATTCCACCGTTCCCACGGTCGGCCACGACGGGTTGACAGCGGCCTCCAAGGGTGGCCGAAGCCGCAGCCCGGGTTGCCTTCCCGGCAACCCGGCCCGGCGGCCTAATGGTCGGCCATTTCCCAAATCAGGGACAGCACCTCCTCGCGCGCCGCGACGAAGTCCGGGCGGCTCTTGACCGCGCGGATGCCCTCCGCCGCGTGCTCGCGGGCGAAGGGCATGGGCAGGCGGGCGACGATGCGGCCGGGCCGGGGCGACATGACGACGACTTCCGTGCCAAGATAAACCGCCTCCTCGACGCTGTGGGTGATGAACACGACGGTCATGCCGGTGCGGCGCCACACGGCGTGCAGTTCCTCCTGCATCCGTTCCCGGGTGAGGGCATCCAGCGCGCCGAACGGCTCGTCCATCAGCAGGACCTTGGGCTCGTTGCACAAGGCCCGCGCAATGGCGAGGCGCTGCTGCATCCCGCCCGACAGTTCGTAGGGGTAACGCCCGCGGAACTCCCACAATCCCGTGGTGCGCAGCCACTGCTCCACCCGGGCATCGGCGGCGGCCGAAGCTTCCCCCCTCATGCGCGGGCCGAAGCCCGCATTGGCGGCGACGGTCATCCACGGGAACAGGGCGGGCTGCTGGAACACCACCCCGCGCTCCGGCCCCGGCCCCGTCACCGTCTGCCCGTCCAGGCTGACCACCCCCGTCGTCGGGGCCAGGAACCCGGCCAGCGTCTGCATCATCGTCGTCTTGCCGCAGCCGGACGGCCCCACGATGCAGACGAAGTCGCCGCGGGCGAAGCCCAGGTCCGCCCGCTCCAGCGCCTGCACCGCGGACGCCCCGGCCCCGTAGCGGACCGAGACGCCCTCGAACTCGACGAACGCTGCGCTCACCCGGTCGCCTTGCGCAGGAACTCGGTGTTGATCGCCTTCTGGAAGGCGTCGAGGCCCGGCGCGTTGCGGATGCTGCGCTGCTCCACCAGGAAGTCGGCGGTGTTCTTCAGCACGCTTGCGAACTTGCCCGGCGCGCCGGGGGCGCCCAGCCATTGCGGCCCGGCCTGCTGGCTGAACGGCACGAAGTCGTACTCCTTCATGTCCGCCGTGGCGACGGCGGGGGTGACGCCGGCCTCTTTCGCCACGATGACTGCGGCCTCCTCCGGCTTCTCCTGCCACATGGCCAGCGCGCGGTCGTACGCCTTGAGGAAGCCCACCACCGCATCCGGGTACTGCTGCGCGAACGCCGTGCGGACCACGATCAGGTCGGCGATGACGTAGCCGGCCTTTTCCAGCGTGTCCCAGGTCTTGTAGGGCGTGCCGCCGTTCTCCGTGATCTTGCTGCGGGCCGGCGGCCAGACGTAGGCGGCGTCGATCTCGCCCCGCGACCACGCCGCCTGGATGGCGGCGGCCTTCATGTCCAGCACCGTCACGTCCTTCTGCGTCAGCCCGTTGGTCTTGAGGAAGCCGAGCAGGCGGAAGTGGCTGGTGGAGCCGAACGGCGTCGCGACCTTCTTGCCCTTGAAATCCGCGGGCGACCTGATGTTGGCGGCGGTGCGGACGGTCATGTCCTCGCCAGGTCCGATGTTGTCCACAATGCCGATCAACTGGAACGGCAGCCCCTGGCTGATGCCGGCGGCGGTGGCGACGGAGCCGGTCGCCAGGCCGATGTCGCAGCTTCCGGCGGTGATGGCGGTGTTGATGTCGGCGCCGCTGCCCATCTCGGTCCAGGCCAGCTTGGCCCCGGCGCCGTCCTCGAACCAGCCCAGGCCCTTGGCGATCATGGTCGGCTTGGTTTCGGTGAAGAAGCCGACGTTGACGCTGTTTGGCGCCGCGGCCCTGGCCTTGCGTGCCGCCAAGACGCCGGCGCCCGCGCCGACCAGCGCGCTGCGCCGGGTCAATCCCATACCGTTCATTGCAGAATCCTTTTGCGTGGTTACCGTCCAGCCCAATGCACGACGCGCCGCTCGACCCACACCAGGATGCGGTCGATGGCGATCCCCGCCAGCCCGATCATTGCGATGCCCGCGAACACGTAATCCGACCGCAGGAAGCGCCCGGCGTCCATGATCATCCAGCCGATGCCGTTGGAGCCTGCGATGATCTCGGCCGCGATCAGCGTGCCGTACACGATGCCGGCGGCGAGCCTTGCGCCGACCAGCACCTCCGGCAAGGCGGACGGCAACACGACGTGGCGCAGCACCTGCCAGTCGCTGGCGCCAAGCGCCCTGGCCACCTGCAGCCGGTCCGGCGGCACGTTGCGCACCCCGTCCCGCGCCGCAACCGCCGCGACGGGCAGGGCCGCGAGGAACAGCATGGTGATCTTGCTGGTCTCGCCGATGCCGAGCCAGACGATCAGCAGCACGAGGTAGGCGAGCTGCGGCAATGGGCGCAGGAACTCGACGAACGGCGACGCCGCCGCATCGAGCCGCGGCGCGTAGCCCATGCCGATGCCCAGGAGCGTGCCCGCCACGGCGCCGGTCAGGAACCCCGCCCCGACCCGGAGCAGGCTCATGCCCATGTGCTCAAGGATCGTACGGCCCTTGTAGCCGTCCTGCACCAGCTCGGTCAGGCCATCCCACAGGTCGAGCGGCCCCGGCAGGAACAGGTCGCGCACCAGCCCGCCGCTCGTGACCCCGATCCACAGCGCCAGCAGCAGCGCGGCGCTCAGCCCGGTGATGGCCCAGGACGGCAGGCTCCGGCGCATCAGTCCCGCCCGCGCCAGTGCACCAGCCGCCGGTCCAGCACCCGCATGGCCCACGCCAGCAGCACGCCCAACATGCCCAGCACCAGGATGCACAACACGATCACGTCATTGCGCAGGAAGCTGCTGGCGGAGATCACCATCCAGCCCAAGCCATCGGTCGCCGCCAGAAGCTCCGCCGATACCACGGTGGAGAAGGCCGCCGCCAGCGCCACCTGCAAGCCCGTCAGCACCATGGGCGCCGCCGACGGCAGCACGACATGGCGGAACACCTGGGCCGGACTTGCGCCCAGCGCGCGGGCGGCTTGGATGCGCTGCTGCTTCACGCCGCGGACGCCTGCGGCGCTGGCGGCCACGATGATGGGGAAGGCGGTCAGGAACAGCAGGGCGGCCTTGGACGGGTTGCCGGTGCCGAGCCACAGGATCAGCAGGATCATGTAGGACAGCGGCGGCAACGGGCGCATGAACTGGACGATCCAATCGAGCGCCGCCGCGGCTGCCCGGTTGACCCCCATCCACAGCCCCAGCGGCACGCCGAGCAGCGCCGCCAGCCCGAACCCGGCGCCGAGCCGCCCCAGCGTGGACAGCGCGTTGCCCCAGAGCGTGGTGCCGCGATAACCCTCCCGCAGAATTTCCGCCGCCGCCGCCCAGACATCCGCTGGCGAGGGCAGCAAGTCGCGCGACACGGCGCCGCTTGCTGCAATCGCCCACCAGCCCAGCACCATGGCTGCGACCGATGCCGCGCCATACGCCTGGGACGGCGCGCGGAGCGGACGGCGCGTCGGGGGCGCTGCCAGCGGGGCCGCCGCAATCCCGTCCGCTTGCCTGCCGACTGCGCCCATGACCATGACCGGCTGCCTTGCAATGCCCATGCCATCCAATGCGGCATCGTCTGCGACCTTGGCGTGCAGGCAGCGTGACGTTCCGATCCGTGCAGTGATCCTCTTTACCGTGGCGCGTCGTTTCAGCACAAGACTGTGTGGCGCCGTCTTGCGGACCCGCAGGTTGTCAAGGCCGGGCCGCTGCCGCGCAGCAGTGGCCCGGCCCGGACGTTATGCTGCCCGCTGCTTGAGGAAGGCGTGCACGAGGCTCGGTAGGTGGCTGCCGAGCCAGTCGCCCATTTCCTGCTCCTCCTTCATCGACTGCTCCAGCACAGCCTTGTCCTCTGCCGCGCCAGCCGCCTCCGCCAAAGTGAGCAGCACCTTGTAGGAGCCGATCTCGTAGGCCTTGAAGCCGACAGCCGCGAGGACGTTCTTCATCACCTCGTCCGACGCCCCGGCGTGGACAAATCCGGCCACGGTGGCGACGGCCCCGGTCACCGCTTCCTTTGCCACCGAAGCCTTGGTGCCGTGCTTGGCCAGCAGGTCGTCCAGCCGGGCCGCCTGGGTGGTGGACCGCTGCATCTCCTCCTGCATCTTGGCGTGCAACTCGGGATACGGCTCCATCCGGCTCAACTCGTTCTTGACCGTTCCGATCGCCTGCGTCTCGACGGCGTGCTGGTTGCGGAGGCCGGTCAGATACACGTCCATCACTGCGCTAGGATCACTCATGCTACGCTCCGTTGTTTGGTTGAGGCGCAACGTTGATCCGGCAAAGCAGATCGGGGCCGGCGCCATCAAAGAATATTGCACTTGCCGATTGAGAAGTTGGGCACACTTCCCAGGGTTTCTGCCGTTCGCTGCCCAGCGGGCAGAGCAGCAAGCGGGACATCCCGACGCGCCAGGCCTGGCGACAGCGGGCCTTGCCGCGGCGATCCGCGCCGGGGCTACCGGAACGGCCCGTTCAGCCGGACGATCGCGAGGTTGAGCCAGGACGCGAAGCTGACCCAAAGCAGGTAAGGCACGATCAGCAGGCTCGCCCAAGTGGAGAACCCGGCCAGCCCGACGATCAGCGCCACGCAGGACAGCCAAAGGAACACGACCTCGAACAGCGCCCAATCCGGACGCTTCAGGCGGAAGAACAGCGGACTCCAAAGGAAGTGGAACAGCCCGTTCGCCGCGAACAGCAACACGACCTGCAAGCGTCCGGCCGCGTCGGGCGCGGCGTCCCAGGCCAGCGCGCCGGACCAGGCGGCCATGCCCAGGATCAGCGTCCAGGCCGGGCCGAACGCCCAGTCGGGCGGCTGCCACGTCGGCTTGCGCAGCGCGCGGTACCATGGCCCGATCTCGGTGGCCAGCCCGCCGGCCCCGGCCAGCAGCAGGGCCGCCAGCGCCGCGACGGCGACCGTCCAGGTCATGGCCGCCCCCGTCCCGGCCCCGGGCGCTCCTGGGCCGCCTGCCGGATCAGGTGCTCCAGCGTCCGCCGGGTCCGGGCCACCGGCGCACACACGCTTCCAAGCAACTCCGGCATCCGTGCCGTCTCCCCGCCATCCGTGATTTCCGATGCCGCAAGCCGCCGGCGCCGTCCAAACCACATGGGAAGGCACGGCCCGGAACAACAGGCCACACGGCCAGCGTGACGCCGGCTGCTTGCCCGTTCCACGCGCCTGTAGCCTGATACCCGCCTTTCGAGCAGAAACAGGGATGGTCCCGACCCTTTCCCGAGTTTGGATGGCCGCGCATTGCCTGGCGGCCCTTCCCGCCGCCATGCTGATCGCGTGCAGCCCGGCGCGGGCGCAGCCGGGGCCGGTGCAGCACATCCAGGTCGGCCTGCTCGATCGCACCTACGTGCTGGAGCGCTTCCATTCCGACCAGGCGCAGGGCCGCTTGCCGGTCGTCATCTACCTGCATGGGCTTGGCACGCTGGTTTCCGAAGGGGTGCCCCCGCGGTTCGACATCCCCTTCACGTCCCAGCCAGGCATGGCGCCCGCGTTGGTGGCGCACCCGCAGGGCGTGGACCGGCGGTGGGACTCGGTTCCGGGCCGGATCGCGACGTGGCAGCGCTTAGCGGGCACGAACGGCGAGCCGGTGGACGACATCGCTTTCTTGCGCACGCTGATCGACCATCTGGTGGCCGACGAGAACGGCGACCCGGCCCGCGTCTATGTGGCGGGTGTCTCGTCCGGCGGCTACCTGGTGCCGCGCGTCGCGTGCGAGATGGGCGACAAGGTGGCAGCCGTGGCGGACGTCATCGCGACCGCCCGGCGGGCCGTGTTCCAGTCGTGCAACCCGCACCCAGTGCCGTTTGCCCTGCTCGCCAGCACGACTGATCCAACCAACCCCTATGCCGGCCAAGCCGGGGATGAGCTGACGCGCCTGGCCTCCGCACTGGATGCCATAGGCTCAAGCGCGCTGCCAAGGGCCGCTTGCACGACCCGCATCGCCGCGCCCGGGTCCTCCCGTGCTCCGAGCCGTCGCTCGGCCGCGGGTCAGGCGAACACGTCCCGCGGGCTGTCGGCGCGCAGGCTGTCCCCGAGTTCCAGCGCGGCGCGGCGCACGTCCCCGCGCAGGCAGTCCAGGCCGCGCTTCAGCAGGAAGCTGCCGTCGGCGCGCGCCACCAGGCCCGTCAGGCTCGCCCGACCGTCCGGCAGCAGCCGCACATGGCCGCCAATGGGCGTGCGGCAGGACCCGTCGAGCGAGGCCAGCAGCGCCCGCTCGCCCGTGGCCATGCAGCGCGCGTCCACGTCCTCGATGGCGCCCAGCAGGTGCTGCAGCTCGGTGTCGCCGGCGCGGACGGTGATGCCGACGATGCCCTGGCACGCGGACGGGACCATCACCTCCGGGTCGAGCACGACGGAAGCCTCGTCCTCCAATCCAAGCCGCCGCATCCCGGCCAGCGCCAGCAGGGACGCCGCGTACTCGCCGCGGCGCACCTTGTCGAGCCGCCCGTGAACGTTGCCGCGGATGTTCTGGATCACCAGGTCGGGCCGGGCGTGCAGCAGCTGCGCGGCCCGGCGCACGCTGCTCGATCCCACGGCGGCGCCGCGCGGCAGGGCGGCGTAGGGGTCGCCGCTCCCGGACGCCCCATCGGAGGTTTCGCAATCAGGCCCCAGGATCAGCGCGTCGCGCGGGTCCTCGCGCTTGAGCACGCAGGCCAGCACGATGCCCGGCGGCAGCTCGGTTTCCAGGTCCTTCAGGCTGTGCACCGCGAAGTCGATGCGGCGGTCCAGCAAGGCCTCGTGGATCTCCTTGCTGAACAGGCCCTTGCCGCCGATGTCGGCCAGGCGC
>CAXUIQ010000088.1:2479-10658 GCA_964250815.1 uncultured Acetobacteraceae bacterium | reverse complement strand
CGTCTATGAAGCTATCCTAGCCCTAGCGGGTGGGTTTGGCAACTACCATATCGTCTTCCAGAAAGCGTGGCCAAGCCACGCGCAGCGGGAGGTCCCCGTCCTCGTCCGGGATCGGGACGGGGTCCTGGGTTGGAGGCTCCTCGACCGGCGCCGGCTCGTCCGGATCAAGCCCCGGCGGGATGTGCGGCCCCGGCGGCGGCACGGGATCTGGGATCGGGATGGGTTGCTGCATGTGCAGAGGCATGAGGTCTCCTTTCGCGGCATTGCCGCACCGGATGCGTGCAGGAGCAACACGCGCGGCCGCGCCGGGTTGTCGGCAGCCCCGGCCTTCCCTGATTCGTGTGTGTTGAACGCCTATTGGTCCTGCTGCCCGGGGTCGGAAAACTCAGGCGGCGCTGCCGCGGGCAACAGGACAAGCTGGCCATGCCGCACCCCGCGCTCGGCAGTGACATGGTCCGCCATGTGCCGCACCGCACCGGCAGGACCCTTCAGCACCGCGACCTCCAGGCAGCTTTGCGCATCCAGGTGAACGTGCAGGGTGGACACGGCCAGGTCGTGGTGGCCGTGGAACTCGTGGGCCAGGCGGTTGGGCAGGTCGCGCCGGGCATGGTCAAACACATAGACCAGCGCCGCCACGCAGGGTTCGTCGGGCGCCGGGCCGTCCAGTTGGCGCATGCCGGCCCGGGCCAGGTCGCGCAGCGCCTCCGACCGGCCCTGGTAGCCGCGCCGGGCGACCAGCGCGTCCAGCTCGGCCAGCAACGCCTCCTCCATCGTGACCGTCACCCTTTGCACGGCGCCCCCTTTGCAGCGGCCCGCCTCCGAGTATGATGATTCCACGTGAAGATCATACGAACGGAGGCCGCGATGCCCGTCTCGATAGCCGCCCCGCCCCAAGCTGTCACGCGCCGCGCCGCCACGCGGCGCGCCGTGCTGGCCGGCGCCGCCCTGGCCGCTCCCGCCCTGCTGCGCGCCGCCCCGGCCAATGCTGCGGGAACGCTGGGCGTCACCGCCTACGACGGCTTCGTGCCCCCGGCCTTCCAGCGGCAGTTCGAGGCCGAGACGGGCACCCGGCTCCGCATCCGCCTCGCCGCCAGCCAGGCGCCCGAGCTGAGCCTGCTGGTCACGGAGCGCGACCACCCGCTGACCGACATCTGCACCGTGACCGGCAACCGCCTGCACCAGTTCGCGGAGGCGGGCGTCATCGAGCCGCTGGACACGGCGCGGCTGAAGAACTGGGGCCGGGTCAACCCGCTCCATGCCGACGCGGACTGGAACCGCATCGGCGGCGCGGCCATGGGGGTGCCGCTGGTCGTCGGCGCCAACGTGCTGGTGTTCGACACGGCGGAGGTGACGCCCGCGCCGGACGGTTTGGGCGCCATGTTCGACCCCCAGTACAAGGGCCGGGTCACGTACGACATCGAGGACTTCCTGCTGTGCACGATGCTGCTGCAAGGGGCCGATCCCACCTTCGTGTCCTACGCCGGCAATCCCGCCGAGGCCGCCCGCGCGGTGGACGCGGCACGGGATGAGCTGGTCGGGGCCAAGTCCCAGGTGGTGCGCTTCTTCGACGAGGGCAGCGAGCTGCAGCAGATGCTGACGGGCGGCGACGCCGTGGTGGCGCAGACCTACGCCAGCACGCCCGCCCGCCTGATCCTGGCCGGGCAGCCGTTCCGCCGGGTGCTGCCGCGCGAGGGCAGCATGGGCTTCGTGTACAACTTCGCCGTGGTGAAGGGCGCGCCCAACCGGGATGCCGCCTACCGCTTCCTGGACGCCCTGCTCGGCGTGCCCGGCATCGGGGCGGCGCTGACCCGCTCGGCCGGCTACCTGTCGAGCTTGGAGGACGCCGACGCCGGGCTGACGGAAGCGGAGCGGGCGGCCTACGGGCTTGACCCCGGCGCGCTCGCCCGGCTGCGCTTCGCGCGGCACGAGGGCCAGGCGCTCAGCTCCGCCCTGATCGACCGCGCGGTGGAGGAGGTGCGCGCCGGGTGACGCGCTGGCTGCGCCGGCTTTTCGTCGCCGTTCCCGTGCTGTGGGTCGCGGTGGCGCATGTCGGGCCGCTGCTGGCGATGGCGCGCATCAGCCTGCTGGACGCCTACCCCGCGGCGCCGGGGGCGGCGCCCACGTTTGGAACCCAAGCCTACGCGGCGTTCCTGAACGGGCCGGGCTACCGCGCCGCGTTGGGCCATAGCCTGCGGCTGGCCGCCGCGGCGACGGGGATCGCCCTGGCGCTGGCGTGGCCGCTGGCATGGCACGTCGCGATGGAGGTGCCGCCCGCGCGGCGCGCCCGGCGGCTCCTGCTGCTGGTGGCGCCGTTCTGGACCAGCGAGGTTTTGCGCATGTTCGCCCTCGTGCTGTTGCTGGCGAACCGGGGGGCGCTGAACGCCGTGCTGCGCTGGGCCGGGCTGACGAGCGCACCGGTGCCGCTGCTGTACGGCGCCGGCGCCGTGCTGGCGGGGATCGTCTATGCCGTGCTGCTGACCATGCTGCTGCCGCTGTTCGCGGCGCTGGACCGGCTGCCGCCGGAGCTGCTGGACGCGGCGGCGGACCTCGGGGCCGGGCCGTGGCGGCGCCAGGGGCTGATCGCACTGCCGCTGGCGGCGGGCGGCATCGCGTCCGGCGTGGCGCTGACCTTCCTGCTCTGCCTGGGCGTGCTGGCAGCCCCCGCCTTGCTCGGCGGGGCGGGCACCCCGGCCTTTGCCGCCGTGATCGCGGGCTTCTTCGGCGGCGCCAGCGTGCGGTGGCCGATGGGGGCGGCATTCAGCCTGCTGCTGCTCGCGGCGGGCACGGCCTGCGCCGGCGGCCTGGCTTGGGGCATCAAGGCGGGAAGCGTGCGCGCCGGGCCGGGGAGGCTTCGCGCATGAGCCTGGGCCGCCTGACAGCGGCCTGCTACTGGGGTGCCGTCGCGATGCTCGCGCTCCCGCTCGGCCTGATCGTGCTGACCAGCCTGACCGACTCCACCGTGGTGGGGTTTCCGCTCGGCCGTCCCAGCTTCCGCTGGTACGCCGCCGCGCTGGCCGACCCGGCCAATGCGCGGGCGTTCTTCCTGTCCTTCGCCCTTGCCGCGTCGTCGGCCGGGCTGGCGGTGGCGGCCGGGACCTGGATCGCGCTCGCGGCGGAGATGATGCGGCCCGGCTGGCGGTGGCTGCTGCTGGCCGGGGCGCTGGTGCCATTGGTCACGCCCGGCATCGTGCACGCCATCGCGCTCCGCATCGCGATCCGCTCCATCGGGCTGGGCCCGGGGCCGCCCGCCATGCTGCTCGGCCACGTCGTCCATGCCACGCCCTTGGCGGCGCTGATGGTCGGCGCGCGTCTCGCAACCCTGCCGCCCGACTTGGCGGAAGCGGCGCAGGATTTGGGCGCGGGACCGGTGGGCGCGTTCTGGTTCGTCAAGCTGCCCTGGCTCGGCGCCACGCTGGCCGGTGCCGCGCTGCTGGCCGCGCTGAACAGCTTCGACGACTTCGTCCGCTCCTTCTTCCTGGGCGGCTACGAGCCGACCTTGCCGGTGCTGATCTTCGGCCGCCTCCGCTCCGCCCTCACGCCCGAGATCAACGCCCTGGCCACGCTGGCCCTTTTGGCGACCGTCGCCATCGGGATGGCGCTCGCCTGGCTCGTGCGGGCACGCCCGGCGGCTTGACCGGGCCGCCGCGTCCAGACGTGTCCGCGCCTCTGCCGGCCGGGGCGGGCACTTGATACATTGTCTCAATCGAGGCAACGTCATGGAGCGGGGTCTTGCACCGGCTGCTCCCGGCCAGGCCGGGGCAGGGCTTGAACAATCGCCGCATGACGCGGGCAGCCGCCCATGCAAGGAGGTCTGCATGTCGAGATTGGGTGCAGTGCTTGCCGTGGCTGGAAGCCTGGCGTGCTCCGCCCTGTCTGCCCCGCCGGCGCGGGCGCAGGCGACGCACGGCCCCATGCCCATCGTGGCTGCCGAGAACTTCTACGGCGACATCGCCCAGCAGATCGGCGGGGCAGAGGTCAAGGTGACGAGCATCCTGAGCAACCCCGACCAGGACCCGCACCTGTTTGAGGCAAGCCCCTCCGTCGCGCGGGGCATATCCGCGGCCCGCTTCGTCATCTGCAACGGCATCGACTACGACCCCTGGATGGAGAAGCTGCTCGGGGCCGCGCGCAGTCCAGACCGGAAAACCATCGTGGTGGCCGACCTCCTCGGCAAGAAGTCCGGCGACAACCCCCACGTCTGGTACGACCCGGCGGCCATGCTGGCGCTTGCCCAGGCGCTCGCCGACACCCTGGCCGGCGCCGACCCCGCGCACGGGGCCGGCTACAGGCAGCGCCTGGCGGCCTTCCAGTCCTCGGTGCAGCCGATCCAGGCCAAGATCGCCGCGCTGCGGACCCGCCTGGCCGGCACGCCGGCGACCGCGACGGAGCCGGTGTTCGGCTACATGTTCGCGGCCCTCGGCATGGACGTGCGGAACCAGCCGTTCCAGTTGTCGGTGATGAACGACACCGAGCCGAGCGCCTCCGAAATCGCCGCCTTCGAGGACGACCTCCGAACGCGCAAGGTCAAGCTGCTGGTTCACAACAGCCAGGCCTCCAACCCGGTCGCGGCGCGCATGGAGAAGCTGGCCCGCGCGTCGCACGTCCCGGTGGTCGGCGCGGCCGAAACGGAACCCGCCGGCAAGAGCTACCAGGCGTGGATGCTGGGCGAGCTGGACGCCATCGACCGGGCGCTCCCGGAGTAGCTTGCGTGAGCGCACCCCCGTGAACGCCATCGAGTTCCGCGGCGTCCACCTGGCCCTCGGAGGCCGCCCGATCCTGACCGGCGTCAACCTGGACATCGGCGCCCGCGAGTTCGTGGGCGTGCTGGGGCCGAACGGCGCCGGCAAGACGACGCTGATGCGCGCGGTCCTCGGCTTGGCGACGCCGAGCCGGGGCACGATCCAAGTGCTCGGCCACCCGGCGGTGCGGGGCAACCCCGCCATCGGCTACATGCCGCAGGCCCGCGGCGCCATGGCCGGCTTGCGGCTGAGCGGCTGGGATTTCGTCGCCGGCGTGGTGGACGGCCACCGGCTGGGCCTGCCCGTGATCGGCAAGGCTGCCCGGGCGGAGGTTGGCCGCGCGCTCGACCTGGTCGGCGCCCGCGACCTGGCCCGGCGTCCGCTGGCCGAGACTTCCGGCGGCGAGCGGCAGCGCCTGCTGCTGGCCCAGGCCCTGATCGGACGCCCGCGCCTGCTGCTGCTGGACGAGCCGCTGATCAGCCTCGACCCGCGCCACCAGCGCGCCGTGGTGGAGCTGGCGCGGTCGCTGCAAACGGAACTCGGGATCACCGTGCTGTTCAGCGCGCACGAGCTGAACCCGCTGCTCGGCGCGCTCGACCGGGTGCTCTACCTCGGCGGCGGCCAGGCGGCGCTTGGCACGGTGGACGAGGTGATCACCGGCCCCGTGCTGTCGCGGCTTTACGGGTCGGAGATCGACGTGGTGCGCGTGGACGGCCGGATCTTCGTCATGTCCGGACGCCGCGACGCGGAGCGCGACGGCCACCGGCACGACGCCCCGGGCGGCCGGGACGGCTCTGTGGGCGTGCCTACCGGTTATGCTTGACTACGACTTCATGCGGACCGCCTTCGCGGCGGCGGCCGTGGTCGCGGCCGTCTCGGGCGCGGTCGGGTACTTCCTGGTGCTGCGCGGCCAAACGTTCGCCGGGCACGCGCTGGCCCATGTCGGCTTCACCGGCGCCACGGGCGCGTTCCTCCTCGGCATCGCGCCGCTCTGGGGCCTCGTGCTCGCGACCGTGGCCGCCGGGGTCGGCATGGGGCTGATGGGGGAGCGGCTCGCGCAGCGGGACGTGGCGATCGGCCTCGTGCTGTCGCTGTCGCTCGGCTTCGGCCTGCTGTTCCTGCACTTCTACACGGCGTTCGCGACGCAGGCGACGGCGCTGCTGTTCGGCAACGTGCTGGCCGTGGACGAGGGCACCGTTTGGACGCTCGCGGCGCTCGGCGGCATCAGCCTGGCGGCGCTCGCCGCCATCTCCCGCCCGCTGCTGTTCGCCAGCCTGCAGCCGGAGCTGGCGGAGGCGAAGGGCGTCCCGCTGCGGCTGTACTCCGTGCTGTTCCTGGCCATCGTGGCGCTGGCGACGGCGGAATGCGCGCAGATCGTCGGCGTGCTGCTGGTGTTCTCGCTCATGGTCGGCCCGGCGGCGACGGCCCAGCGCCTGACCGACGGCGTGGGGCGCGGCATCATGCTCTCGGTGGCCCTGGCGCTGGCGGAGGCATGGCTCGGCATCGCGTTCGCCTTCGTCACCGACTGGCCGAGCAGCTTCTGGATCACCGCCCTGAGCGCCGGGGCGTACTTGCTGGCCGCCTTGCCCCGTCCGGCATGGTTCAGGCAGGCCGCTCCGCGGACCCGGCACGTGATGGATCACCCGGCGCCGGACGCTGCGCCCCGGAAGGGCTGACGCGGATGCCTGGCCCGGCGGACCCGCGGCAACGCTCCGTCAGCCGCCGTTGATGGTCGCGAACACCTTGCCGTGGTCGCCCCGGACTTCCGCGTAGCGTTGCGGCTTGACCCGCTCGACCAGGATTTCCGGCGCCAAGCCATTGGCGGCGAACAAGGCCATGCTTTCCTCGACATACTCGTCGAGCGGCATCGCCCGCGGGTTGCCGTGCTGCCCCGGGCTGAGGCCGGTCGCGACCAGCGGCGGCGCCAGCTCGATCACCTGCACCGGGGTTGCGCGCAGTTGGAAGCGCAGCGACTGCGTGTAGGAGTGCATCGCCGCCTTGGTCGCGCTGTAGGTCGGCGTGTCGGCCCGCGGCACGAAGGCGAGGCCCGAGGTCACGTTCACCACCGCCGCCGCCTGCTGCCGGCGCAGGTGCGGCAGCAGCGCGGTCGTGAGCCGGATCGGGTCGAGCAGGTTGGTCGCAACCGTCGCCTCGCAATCTTCGGGGTCGGGCTCGGCAGCCAAGAGCGATGACCCGATGGACGGGGCACCCAAAGGAGCCATATCTACGGGTCAGATACGAGGGGATGCTGAACATGGTTACACAGGAACAGAAGCCCGAGACCAAGCGTGCAACGCCTTTGCCCGCAGCCTCAAAGCCCGCTTCCAAATCCAAGCCTTCATCTAAGGGGCTTTCCCAAGCTCAAGCTGTAGTTGATGCGTTCTCCCGATTCGCGGAAACATTCATGCAAGGCATGGAAGAAAAATTAATCATTGAGCGCAGACCCTTAGAAACGAGGAACATTGCCGCTCAGTCCGCAAAAGAAATCGAGGCTTGGACCCTTAGTGTGCAGGACAAAGCTCTTCTAGACTCGTTCGATAGTCGGCTCACGGAAGCCCATCGCGGGATGGACCGCATTCTTGCGCGCCTAAACGTCGAGTAAGCGGGTGACTTTCAGCGATTTTCTTAAAGCCCTTCGTGCTGTCGATCAGCTACTCGCTTTGGATGAGAAGTATAGAAAGGCTTTCGAGAAGCTTACAGCGGATATCGACGGATTGAGGGAGCGCGTTACCCGTTTGGAAGCCCGAGAGGAGGTTGTGATCGAGAAAGCACGGGCGGCATCCAGCGTCGCCGCTGCACTGGCGGCTAACGCATCCGTTTCGGATATGTCGCGCCGTATTGGCAGGCTAGAGGAACGCAGCGAGGCGAAGCGTCTGGAAAAGCCCGAATAGCTGCTGTTTCCATTCCTAATGCGACACGGCCGCGGTTGGGGCGGCTTCGAGGGGTGCGGTCCCGAGGTGGCCAGTGGGCACCTTTCCCGGCATACGCGGCCTACCGTTGCCCCGCGTCATCCCATGCCGTAGCCTTGAGGTGTCCATGACCAAGCAGCTCCACCTCGGCGCCTTCATGCGCCCGGTCGGCATCCACACCGCCTGGTGGCGGATGCCCGGCGCCTGGCCGGACGCCAACTTCAACCTGGAAGACTTGATTCGCCTGATCCAGACGCTGGAACGCGGGCGCTTCGACGCCTTCTTCATGGCCGACCACCTGGCCGTGCTGAACATGCCCATGTCGGCGCTCCGCCGCAGCGCCACGGCCACCTCGTTCGAGCCGCTCACCCTGCTGTCGGCGCTGGCGATGGCCACCAAGCGCGTCGGCCTGGTCGCCACCGCCAGCACGACGTTCGACGAGCCGTACCACATCGCCCGGCGCTTCGCGTCCCTGGACCACATCAGCGCCCGGCGGGCCGGGTGGAGCCTGGTCACCACCAGCAACCCCGC
>CAXUIQ010000088.1:0-2469 GCA_964250815.1 uncultured Acetobacteraceae bacterium | reverse complement strand
CCCCCCCGCCCGCCCCCCCCCCCCCCCCCCCCCCCCGCCGGGCCGCCCCCCCCCCCCCCCCCCCCCCGGGCCGGGCCGGGTGGAACGTGGTCACCACCAGCAACCCCGACGCCGCCCTCAACTTCGGCCGCGACGAGCACGTGGAGCACGACGAGCGCTACCGCCGGGCGCGCGAGTTCCATGCGGTGGTCACGGGCCTGTGGGACAGTTGGGCGGACGATGCCTGGCTGCGGGACCAGGAGACGGGCATCTTTTTCGACTCCGACAAGATGCACGTGCTGGACCACCGGGGCGAGTTCCTGCGGGTGCGCGGCCCCCTCAACATCGCGCGCCCGGTGCAGGGCTGGCCGGTGATCGTGCAGGCGGGCGCCAGCGAGGCCGGGCGGCAGCTTGCGGCGGAAACCGCGGAGGTGGTGTTCGGCAGCAGCCGCACGCTGGAGGACGGCCAAAGCTTCCGCGCGGACCTGTCGGCGCGGATGCGCGCCCTGGGCCGCGACCCCGCCCACCTCAAGGTGCTGCCCGGCGCGCTGGTGGTGGTCGGCCGCACGACCACGGAAGCGCAAGAGAAGAAGGCGCTGCTCGACAGCCTCGTGCACCCCGACAGCGGCATCCCGAACCTGTCCATACGCCTGGGCGTGGATGCGTCCGGCTTCGACCTCGATGCGCCGCTGCCGGAGCTGCCGCCGACCAACCAGGGCCAAAGCGGACAGGCGGCCCTCGTCGCCCTGGCCCGGCGCGACAACCTGACGGTGCGGCAACTGGCGCAACTGGCCGGCGGCTACGCGGGCTTGCAGATGGTGGGCACGGCGGAGGACATCGCCGACACCATGCAGGCCTGGCTGGAGGCGGACGCGGCGGAAGGGTTCAACGTGATGTTCCCGACCGTGCCGCAGGGCCTCGACGACTTCGTGGAACTGGTGGTGCCCGAGCTGCAACGGCGCGGCATCTTCCGCCGGGAGTATGCGGGCGCGACGCTGCGCGACCACCTCGGCCTGCCGCGGCCGGAAAACCGGTTCTTCCCGCCGGGGAGTAGAGGCGGAGAAGCCGAATAGCGGGGACGCGGCCGCCGCCTGCCCGCGCCTGCCGGAAGCGGCACCCGAATTGTGATATCCGGACGGCGCTGTTAGCCTTGCCTGCAAAGCAGCAGACTGCGCGCAAGGCCGGGGAGGGAATCGCCGTGAGGATCACGTCGATCGAGACGCTGCGGACGGAGGAGTTCGCAAACGTGCTCTGGGTCCGGGTCCACACGGACGGGGGCCTCGTCGGCCTCGGCGAAACGTTCTACGGCGCGGGCGCGGTGGCGGCGCACATCCACGACACCCTTGCCGGGCGGCTGCTCGACCGCGATCCGCTGCGCATCGAGGCGATCCACCGCGACATGGTAAACCTCCCCATGGCGCAGTCCTCCACTGGCGCGGAGTACCGCGCCGCGTCGGCCGTGGACATCGCGCTGTGGGACCTGTTCGGCAAGCTGTGCGGCCAGCCCGTGCACCAGATGCTCGGCGGGCTGTGCCGCGAGAAGCTCCGTGTTTACAACACCTGCGCCGGCACCCGCTACGTGCGCTCCCACGACATCCGCCCGGTGTCCAACTGGGCCAGCGGGGCGGCGGGACCCTTCGAGGACCTGGACGGCTTCATGAACCGCGCCGACGCGGTGGCCGAAAGCCTGCTCGCCTCCGGCACCACCGCCATGAAGATCTGGCCCTTCGACCCGGCGGCGCAGGAGAACGAGGGCGCCTTCATCACCGCCGCGCAGATGAAGCGCGCCGTCGAGCCGTTCGAGAAGATCCGCCGGGCGGTGGGCGACGCCATGGAGATCATGGTGGAGTTCCATTCCCTGTGGAACCTGCCGGCCGCCAAGCAGATCGCCCGCGCGCTGGAGCCGTTCCGCCCGGCCTGGTTCGAGGACCCGATCCGGATGAACTCCCCCCAGGCGCTGGCGGAGTACGCCCGCTGCACGGACGTGTGGGTGTGCGCCAGCGAGACCCTGGGATCGCGCTGGCCCTACAAGGAGCTGCTGGAGCGCGACGCGACCCACGTCGCGATGGTCGATGTCTGCTGGACCGGGGAGCTGACGGAGGCGCGCAAGATCGCCTCACTGGCCGAAACCTATCACAGGCCCTTCGCGCCGCACGACTGCACCGGCCCGGTCGGCTTCGCCGCCGCCGTGCACGCTTCCTTCAGCCAGCCGAACACGCTGATCCAGGAAACGGTCCGCGCCTTCTGTTCCGGCTGGTACCGGGAGCTGGTCACGGAGGTTCCGGTGATCCGGGACGGCTTTGTGCTGCCCATGGAAGGGCCGGGTCTGGGGACCGAGCTGCTCCCCGCGGTGTTCGAGCGGCCCGACCTCACTGTCCGACGCTCAAATGTTTGAAGGGGACGCCGATGCCCGCCGGACTTTTCGACCTGACGGGCCGGACGGCCCTCGTGACCGGCTCCTCCCGCGGGCTGGGGCGGGCGGTGGCGGAG
>CAXUIQ010000087.1:0-10670 GCA_964250815.1 uncultured Acetobacteraceae bacterium | reverse complement strand
TCCCCGGCCAGCACAGCAATTGGCTCGTTCACCTTCACTCCGGCGGTGCCGTCCGGCACGAGGATCTTGCTCAGCACGCCCTCATCGACGGCCTCCACCTCCATGGTGGCCTTGTCCGTCTCGATCTCCGCGATCACGTCGCCGGCGCGCACGTCGTCGCCCTCTTTCTTCAGCCAACGCGCCAGCGTGCCCTCGGTCATCGTGGGCGACAGCGCCGGCATCAGGATGTTGGTCGCCATGCTGCGCGCTCCCTCAGACGATCTTCTTCACGGCATCGACGACCCAAGAGGGCTGCGGCAACGCCAGCTTCTCCAGGTTCGCGGCATAGGGCAGCGGGATGTCCAGCCCGTGCACCCGCACCGGCGGCGCATCGAGCCAGTCGAAGCAGTGCTCGATCGCCTGCATCGCGATCTCGGCGCCGATGCCGGCATAGGGCCAGCCCTCCTCCACCGTCACCAGGCGGTTGGTCTTCTTCACGCTCTCCACGATGGCCGCAGTGTCCAGCGGGCGCAGGCTGCGCAGGTTGACCACCTCGGCCTCGATCCCCTGCTCCGCCAGCGTTTCCGCCGCCTTCATCGCCACGCCGACCATGATGCTGTAGGCGACGATCGTCACATGCCGGCCGCTCCGCTCGACCTTGGCCTTGCCGATCGGCACGGTGAAATCCTCGTCGGTCGGGCACTCGAAGGTCTGCCCGTAGAGGATCTCGTTCTCCAGCACGATCACCGGGTTCGGGTCGCGGATCGCCGTCCGCAGCAGGCCCTTGGCGTCGGCCGCCGACCACGGCGCGACCACCTTGAGGCCCGGGCAGTGCGCGTACCACGACGCATAGTCCTGGCTGTGCTGCGCCGCCACCCGGGACGCTGCGCCGTTCGGCCCGCGGAACACGATGGGGCAGCCCATCTGGCCGCCCGACATGTACAGCGTCTTGGCGGCCGAGTTGATGATCTGGTCGATCGCCTGCATGGCGAAGTTGAACGTCATGAACTCGACGATCGGGCGCAGCCCGTCCATCGCGGCGCCCACCGCCATGCCGGTGAAGCCGTGCTCGGTGATCGGCGTGTCGATGATGCGCCGCGGGCCGAACTCGTCCAGCAGGCCCTGGCTGATCTTGTAGGCGCCCTGGTATTGCGCCACCTCCTCGCCGAGCAGGAACACGCGGTCGTCCCGGCGCATCTCAAGCGCCATGGCGTCACGCAGCGCCTCGCGCACCGTAACGGGCTTGGTCGGACCCCAATCGCGCTCCGGGGCGGTCGAGGTCGAGGCCGGCGTGACCTGCGCCGCCACGGCCTTGTCGGCGACGACCTTGTGATCCTCCAACGGCTCCGGCGCCGGCTGCTTCGCCGCCGCAGGCGCAGGCGCTTCGGGCTTTGCAGCGGTGTCGCCTGCCGCCTCGCCATCGGCCGACAGGGTCGCGATCGGCGTGTTCACCGCAACGCCGTCCGTGCCCTCCTCCACCAGGATTTGCGACAGCTTGCCCTCGTCAACGGCCTCGACCTCCATGGTCGCCTTGTCCGTCTCGATCTCCGCGATCACGTCGCCGGCGCGCACATCCTCGCCCACCTTCTTCAGCCAGCGGGCCAACTTGCCTTCCGTCATGGTCGGCGACAGCGCCGGCATCAGTATCTGCGTGCTCACGCCCTTAGCCCTCGATCAGGATGTCGGTCCATAGTTCGCGTTCGTCCGGCTCGGGGCTGCTCTGCGCGAAGTCCGCGGCCTCCTGGATGCGGGCCTTCACGGCAGCATCGATCGCCTTGAACTCGTCGTCGCCCATGCCGGCTGCTTCCAACAGGTGCCGCGCGCCTTCGATGCAGTCGCGTTCGGTGCGGATCTTCTGCACCTCGTCGCGGGTGCGGTACTTGGCCGGGTCCGACATGGAATGGCCGCGGTACCGGTAGGTCTGCACTTCCATCAGGTACGGCCCGGCGCCGGACCGGCAATGCGCCACGGCCACGTCCGCCGCCGCCTTGACCGCCGTCACGTCCATGCCGTCCACCTTGGCGCCCGGGATGCCCCAGGGCGCCCCGTTCACCGACAGGTCGTGCGACGCCGACGCGCGCTCCAGGCTGGTGCCCATGCCGTACTTGTTGTTCTCGATGACGTAGATGCAGGGCAGCTTCATCAAGGCTGCCAAGTTGAAGCTTTCGTACACCTGGCCCTGGCTCGACGCGCCGTCGCCGAAATACGTGGCGCACACCCGGTCGTTGCCGCGGTACCAGTTCGCCATCGCAAGCCCGGTGCCCAGGCTCACCTGCGCGCCCACGATGCCATGGCCGCCGAAGAAGCGCTTCTCCTTGCTGAACATGTGCATGGAGCCGCCCTTGCCCTTGGAGTAGCCGCCGCTGCGCCCGGTCAGCTCCGCCATGACGCCGCGCGGCTCCATGCCGGTGGCCAGCATGTGCCCGTGGTCGCGATACGACGTGATCACCTGGTCGCCATCGGACAGCGCCATCTGGATGCCGACCACGACGGCCTCCTGCCCGATGTAAAGATGGCAAAAGCCGCCGATCAGGCCCATGCCGTAGAGCTGTCCGGCCTTCTCCTCGAACCGGCGGATGAGCAGCATGTCGCCGTAGGCCTTGACAAGCTGCTCCCGGGTCATCGCCTGGTTTGTGGGCGGAGGCTGGGGCGCCTCGGCAGCGGGGGACTCAGGGTCCGTGCCGCGCTTGAGGGTCTCGGCTACCTGGGCCATGCGCGTCACTCCTGTCGGACATAGGGTATGTGTCCAACACCTAGCGACCGCCCTCGGTCACGACAAGTCCGCCAACCGAAGAACTCTTGTTGTGCAACGCAATGGCGGTCGTCGCTCAGGCAACGTCCAGCAAAAGCGCCCTGCTGCCGGTCCCAATCAGAACAAGCGCTTGCCCGCGCCATACGGCATCACGATGTCCGACGGGTCGGCGACGTTGAGCATGGCGCGCGCCCGTTCGTCCAACGTGTCGGGATCGAGCCGTTGGGTCCGCAAGCCGGCGACCCGGCGCTCCCACATGTCGCGCTCCGTCGTGGTGCGGAGCAGCTCGGCTTCCACCATCCTCAACTGCTCCTGGCGCACGGCATACGCCTGCGAACCCCGTGCGCCCTGCGTGGCGTTCCAGCCGAAGTAACCAGCCAAGCCCAGGAACACGGCCGGCGCAACCGCTGCCCTGGCGTGCCGCCGCAATGTCCTGCTCCAGCCCATGACGCGCCCCCGGCCTGCTTCGCCGGCAGGATACTTCGTTTCAGCGGCGGGCACGATGCCTCACGCGCGCCGCAGGATCGTGCGCCCGGCATAGCGCGCCGCCGAACCCAGCTCCGCCTCGATGCGGATCAACTGGTTGTACTTCGCCGTGCGGTCGCTCCGCGCCAGGCTGCCGGTCTTGATCTGCCCGCAGTTGGTGGCCACCGCGAGGTCGGAGATCGTCGTGTCCTCCGTTTCACCGGACCGATGGCTCATCACCGCGCTGAACCCGGCCCGCTGCGCCAGTTCCATCGCTTCCAGCGTCTCGGACAACGTGCCGATCTGGTTCACCTTGACCAAGATCGAGTTGGCCGTCCCGGCCTCGATCCCGCGCCGCAGCCGCTCGCTGTTGGTCACGAACAGGTCGTCGCCCACCAACTGCACCCGGCCGCCCAGCGCCTCCGTCAGGTGCTTCCAGCCTGCCCAGTCGTCCTCGGCGCAGCCGTCCTCGATGGACACGATGGGATAGCGGCCGACCAGCTCGGCCAGGTAAGCCACCATGCCGGCGGCGTCGAACCGCTTGCCTTCCCCGTCCAGGCGGTACTCGCCGCCATGGAAGAACTCGGTGCTGGCGCAGTCGAGCGCGAAGGTCACGTCCTCGCCGGGCCGGTAGCCCGCCTGCTCGCAGGCCTGGGTGATGAAGGCCAGCGCCTCATCGGCCGACCTGAGGCCGGGAGCGAAGCCGCCCTCGTCGCCCACGTTGGTGCTGTGGCCGGCGGCGTGCAGCTTCGACTTCAACGCCTGGAAGATCTCGGACCCGGCCCGCACCGCGTCGGCGAAGGTCGGCGCGCCCACGGGCTGCACCATGAACTCCTGGACGTCGATCGGGTTGTCCGCGTGCTTGCCGCCGTTCACGATGTTCATCATCGGCACCGGCAGCGTGCGGGCGAACACGCCGCCGACGTAGCGGTAGAGCGGCAGCTTCAGCTCGGCCGCCGCCGCCTTCGCCACCGCGAGCGACACCGCCAGGATCGCGTTGGCGCCCAGCCGCGACTTGTTGGGCGTGCCGTCCAGGTCGATCATGATTTCGTCGAGCCGGATCTGGTCGGTCGGGTCCATGCCGCTCAGCGCGTCGAAGATCTCTCCTTCGACGTTGGCGCAGGCGTTGCGGACGCCCTTGCCGCCGTAGCGCGCCTTGTCGCCATCGCGCAGCTCCACCGCCTCGTGCGCGCCGGTGCTGGCGCCGGAGGGCACGGTCGCCCGCCCGGAAGCGCCGCTGTCCAGCAGGACATCGACCTCGACGGTCGGGTTGCCCCGGCTGTCCAGGACCTCGCGGGCGACGATGTCGGCGATGGCGCTCATGGTGGCTCCGTCCGGTCTTGATGGTTGGCAGCTTTGCAGAAGTCGTCCAGCGCCTTCAGCCGCGCGACCAGCGCCGGCATCGCATGCAGCGGGATCATGTTCGGCCCGTCGCTCGGCGCCGCATCGGGGTCTGGGTGCGTTTCGATGAACAGCGCCGCGACCCCGACCGCCAGCGCGGCGCGGGCCAGCACCGGGGCGAACTCCCGCTGCCCGCCGGACGATGCGCCCTGCCCGCCGGGCTGCTGCACGCTGTGCGTCGCGTCGAACACCACGGGGTAGCCGGTCCGCGCCAGCACCGGCAGGCCGCGGAAGTCGGCCACGAGCGTGTTGTAGCCGAAGCTCACCCCGCGCTCGGTCAGCAGGATGCTCTCGTTCCCGGTCTCGGCGATCTTGCCGGCGACGTGGGCCATGTCCCAGGGCGCCAGGAACTGGCCCTTCTTCACGTTCACCGCGCGCCCGGTCTCGCCGGCGGCGACCAGCAGGTCGGTCTGCCGGCACAGGAAGGCGGGGATCTGCAGGATATCGACCGCCTCAGCCGCCGGGTCGCACTGGTCGGGGGCATGCACGTCGGTCAGCACGGGGATGCGGAACCGCTCCCGGATGCCTGCCAAGATCGTCAGGCCCCGGACGATGCCGACGCCGCGGGCGGCATTGGCGCTGGTGCGGTTGGCCTTGTCGAAGCTCGACTTGTAGATCAGCGGCACTCCCGCCGCCTGCGCCATGTCGCGCAACGCCTCGGCCGTCTCGAACGCATGCGCCTCCGACTCGATCTGGCAGGGACCCGCGATCAGCACGAAGGGCAGGGTGTTGCCGATCTCGATGTCGAGCACCCGGACGACGCGCGTCTCGGACGCCGGGGGCTGCGCCTCAGACAAGGCGGGCCTGCTTCACGGCGGCGGCGATGAAGCTCGCGAACAGCGGGTGCGGGTCGAGCGGCTTCGATTTCAGCTCGGGGTGGAACTGCACGCCGACGAACCAGGGATGCGCGGGCAGCTCCACGATTTCCGGCAGGATGCCATCGGGCGACATGCCGGAGAACCGCAGCCCCGCCGCCTCAAGCTGCGCCCGGTAGTGCACGTTCACCTCCCAGCGGTGCCGGTGCCGCTCATGGATGGTGGCGGCGTCCCCGTAGATCCGCCGGGCCAGCGACCCCGCGCCGAGCAACGCCGGGTAGGCGCCGAGCCGCATGGTGCCGCCCAGGTCGCCCCCTTCCGCCCGGCGCTCGACCTCGTTGCCGCGCGCCCATTCGGTCAGCAGGCCCACCACCGGGCTGCCGCACGGCCCGAACTCGGTGGAGGAGGCGTCGGGCAGCCCGGCCATGTGCCGCGCGCACTCGATCACCGCCATCTGCATGCCGAAGCAGATGCCCAGGAACGGCACCCGGCGCTCCCGGGCGAAGCGCACGGCCGCGATCTTGCCTTCCGTCCCGCGCTCTCCGAAGCCGCCGGGTACCAGGATGCCGTGCACGCCGTGCAGCCGGGCCACCGCATGGGGCTGCTCGAAGATCTCGCTGTCCACCCAATCGAGCTGGACGCGCACCCGGTTCCTGATCCCGCCATGGGCCAAGGCCTCGCCCAGGCTTTTGTAGCTGTCAAGCAGGTTGGTGTACTTGCCGACCACCGCGACCCGCACCTCGCCGTCCGGCCCGCGCACGGTATCGACGATGCGCTGCCAGGCCGACAGGTCAGGCTCGTCCTCGAACGGCAGGCCGAAGTGCCGCAGCACCTCCCGGTCCATGCCTTCGGTGTGGTAGCTGATCGGCACGGCGTAGATCGTATCGACGTCGAGCGCCGCGACCACCGCCTCCGGCCGCACGTTGCAGAAGTTTGCGATCTTGCGGCGCTCGCCTCCCGGGATCGGCCGGTCGCAGCGGCACAGCAGCATCTGCGGCTGGATGCCGACGTTCTGCAGCTCCTTCACCGAGTGCTGGGTCGGCTTGGTCTTCAGCTCGCCAGCGGACGGGATGTAGGGCACCAGCGTCAGGTGCACGAACATCGTCCGCTCGGGACCCAGGTCGTTGCCGAGCTGCCGGATCGCTTCCAGGAAGGGCAGGCCCTCGATGTCGCCCACCGTGCCGCCGATCTCGATCAGCGCGAAGTCGAGGCCCTCGGTATCCCGGGTGATCGCTTCCTTGATCGCGTCGGTGATGTGCGGGATCACCTGAACCGTGGCGCCCAGGTAGTCGCCCCGGCGCTCCTTGGCGATCACGTCGGAGTAGATGCGCCCGGTCGTCGCGTTGTCGGTCCGCGCCGCGTGCACCCCGGTGAACCGCTCGTAGTGGCCGAGGTCGAGGTCGGTCTCCGCGCCGTCGTCGGTGACGAACACCTCGCCATGCTGGTAGGGGCTCATCGTCCCGGGATCGACGTTCAGGTAGGGATCGAGCTTGCGCAGCCGCACGGAGTAGCCGCGCGCCTGCAGCAAAGCGCCGAGCGCCGCAGAGGCGACGCCCTTGCCAAGGGAAGAAACCACGCCGCCGGTGATGAATACGAACCGCGTCATGGGAGGCTTTGATACAGCGGAAGCCGGCTGGCCGTGAACCCCTTTGCGCGCAGGTCAGTTGGTCGGCACCGACGGGCCTTTGGGCGCTGCCTCCGGTGCTGCGGACGCAGGCGCGCTGCCTGCCGCCGGCGTCGTGGCCGGCGGGCTGTCCAGCAGCGACCGCCCGCCGCCCGCCGTGCCGCGGTTCAGCAGCGCCAGCGTCAGCGACAGCACGAAGAACGTCGTGCCCAGGATCGCCGTCGTCCGGGTCAGCAGGTTGGTGGTGCCGCGCCCGGACATGAAGCCGCCCATGCCCTGCGTCGTGCCGATGCCCAGGCCGCCCCCCTCGCTCCGCTGGATCAACACGACGCCGATCAGGGCCAAGGTGACGAACAGGTGGATGATCAAGAGGACCGTGGTCATGGCGCGCGTTCTAGCGGCGCGCGAGGGGATTGGAAAGGCAGGCCGCTGCCCGGCTTCAAACGGCTGCCCGCACGATGCCCAGGAAATCCGCCGCGACCAGGCTCGCGCCGCCCACCAGGGCGCCATCCACCCCCGGCAACCCCAGCAGCGCGGCCGCGCCGGCCGGCTTCACCGACCCGCCGTACAGGATGCGCAGGCCTTGCCCGGCCCCTCCCAGGGTTTCCGCCAACTGGCCGCGTATGCAGCGGTGCATCGCCACGATGTCGTCGTCGGACGCCGTCCGCCCGGTGCCGATCGCCCAAACCGGCTCATAGGCGACCACCCCGGCAAAGCCCGGCGGCACGCTGCCGTCGATCTGCGCCGCCACCACCGTCTCCGCATTGCCGGACAGGCGCTGCTGCTCCGTCTCGCCCACGCACACGACCGGCGTCAGCCCGGCGGCAATCGCGGCACGCGCCTTGTCCCGCACGAGGACATTGGACTCGCCGTAGCCCAGCCGGCGCTCCGAGTGGCCAAGGATCACCCACCCGGCGCCCGCGTCGCGCAGCATGGGCGCCGACACGTCGCCCGTGCGCGCGCCGGACGCCTCGGGATGGCAGTCCTGACCGCCCACCATCACCCCGCTGCCCGCCAGCGCGTCGGCCACCGCAGCCAGCACGGTCGCCGGCGGGCAGACCAGCACATCGCACGCGGCAGGCCGGGCCAGGTCCGCCCTGAGCGCCGCGGCCAGCGCAACGGCATCGGCCCGCAAGCCGTTCATCTTCCAGTTTCCGGCGACCATCTGGCGCAACTCGATCCTCCCCCTTCCGTTTCCGTGCGACGCGGGCCGGAGCGCGCGTCTGGCAAAACTCCGAGAGCATCCGTATGGTGCCGATCCGTTCACTGGATACGCGCCGCATGCTTTCCCTGTTCCGCCGTTTCCTCAGCACCTGGGCCGCGCGGGCCTTCTTCCTGGTTCTGATCGCTTCCTTCGGATTGTGGGGCATTGCCGATGTCGTGCGCAACGTCGGGCGGGACAGCGCCGTCGCCACCGTCGGCGACCGCAAGGTCGAGGCGCCCGAGTTCCAGGAAGCGATGCGGGCCCAGCTCGCCCAGGTGAGCCGCATGCTGGGCGGCAAGACCGAGCCGACGCCCGCCATCCGCCAGGCCGTCGCCGGGCAGGTGCTGGATCGCCTGGTCGTGCAGGCCGCCATCCAGAACGAGGTCAGCCGCCTCGGCCTCGTGGTGCCGGACGAGGCGCTGCGGGCGGCGGTGTTCGACATCCCGGCGTTCCGCGGCGCCAGCGGCACCTTCGACCGGCAGCGCTTCGAGGCGGTGCTGCGCAGCAACAACCTGACCGAGCCGCGCTTCCTCGACCTGATGCGCTCCGACCTCGGCCAGCGGCAACTGATGGAGGCGGTGCAGGTCGGCGCCGCCCCGCCGGAGGTGCTGACCGCGCAGGTGTTCGCCTTCCAGCGCGAAACCCGGGTCGCCCAATACGTCGAGTTGCCGTTCGCCGCCGCCGCCGAGCCGCCCGCGCCCACGGAGGCCGACCTCCAGCGCGCCTTTGACAACAACGGCGACCGCTACAGCGCGCCGGAGTTCCGCCGCATCAAGGCCGTGATCCTGTCCCCCGACACCGTGGCCCGCGGCATCGAGGTGCCGGACGCCGACATCGGCGCCTACTACGAGCAGCACAAGGCCGAGTACGTCGTGCCGGAGAAGCGCTCGGTCGAGGTGGTCGTGGCCCAGGACGAGGCGCGTGCCAAGGAGGTCGCGGCCGCCTGGGCCGCCGGCGCCGATTGGGACGCGGTGCAAAAGGCCGCGGCGGCGGCGGGCGCCTCGTCGGTGGCGCTGGACGACGCGGCGCCGACCGAGTTCCCGGCGCCCGAGCTTGCCCAAGCCGTGTTCAAGGCGCCCGTTGAGGCAGTGACCGGCCCGGTGCAGTCGGCCCTCGGCTGGCAGGTGTTCCGGGTGACCAAGGTGGCAGCCGGCAGCGAGCGCCCGTTGGCGCAGGCCGCCGACGAAATCCGCGCGAGGCTCGCACGCGAGCGCGCGGTGGACCAGGTCTATGCTCGCGCCAACAAGCTTGAGGACGCGCTCTCCGCCAGTTCCAGCCTCGACGACCTGCCGGGCGACCTCGGGGCCGCCGCAGTGGCCGGCACGCTGGACGCCCAAGGCAATACGCCCGCCGGCCAGCCTGCCCCGATCCCAGGCTCCCCGGCCTTGCGCCAGGCGCTGGTGACGGCGGCTTTCGCGCTCGGCAAGGGCGAGCCGGCACGGATGACCGAAGGACCCGACCAGTCCTACTTCGCCGTCGCCGTCGAGGACGTCACCCCGGCTGCCCGCAAGCCGTTTGCCGAGGTCGAGGCCCAGGTGCGCGAGGACTGGGAGCGCGACGCGCGGCGCAAGGAGCAGGAACGGGCCGCGGCGAAGCTGCGGACGGCGGCCCAGGCTGGATCGAGCTTGGACGACGCCGCAACCGTCGCCGGCCTGCGCGTGCAGCGCACGCCCCCGGTGGCGCGCGCCCAGCCCACCCCCGGCGTGCCCGCGGAGATGACCGAGCCGCTGTTCCGCTTGCAGCCGCATGAGACGACGATGATCGAGACGCCGGAAGCCTTCTAC
Source organism: uncultured Acetobacteraceae bacterium (assembly GCA_964250815.1). GTDB lineage: Bacteria > Pseudomonadota > Alphaproteobacteria > Acetobacterales > Acetobacteraceae > CAHJXG01. The sequence continues at coordinate 646 of CAXUIQ010000087.1, read as the reverse complement.
GTCCTGACGCTTGAAGAGGTGGCCGCGCCCGACCCGTCCGCCGATCCCGCGGGCGCGGCGCAGATCCGCACCGCGCTCACCCAGGCCATCGGCCAGGACATCGAGCTGACGGTCGCCGCCGCCCTGCGCGTCCGGGAAAGGCCGCTGGTGAACCGGACCCTGCTGGACACCATGGCGCAGCCTTAGAGCCTGCAACCTTGAGCCCGCAACTTTGAGCACCGGCGCATGAACGCCTCCGCCTCGCCGTCCCAGGCCGCCTTCCGCGCCGCATACGACGCCGGGCGCGGCACGTTGGTCTGGGCCACCGGGGTCGCCGACCTGGAAACGCCGGTCGCGGCCTACCTGAAGCTTGCCGCCGGGCGGCCCAACACGTTCCTGCTGGAAAGCATTGAGGGCGGCACCGCCCGCAGCCGCTACTCGATCATCGGCATGGAGCCTGACCTGGTTTGGCGCTGCCGGGGCGGCCGGGCCGAGATCAACCGGCACGCCCGCTCGGCCCCCCATGCCTTCGCCGCCGACGGGCGGGCGCCGCTCGACAGCCTGCGGGCGCTGATCGCGGAGGCGCGGCTCGACCTGCCGGAGCACCTGCCGCCGATGCTGGGCGGCCTCGTCGGCTACCTCGGCTACGACATGGTGCGCCTGATGG
>CAXUIQ010000086.1:0-10686 GCA_964250815.1 uncultured Acetobacteraceae bacterium | reverse complement strand
AGTGGCTGCCCTTCGCGCCCGGCTCGTTCGACCTGGTGGTGGCCAGCCTGTCGCTGCACTGGGTCAACGACCTGCCCGGCGCGCTGATCCAGTTGCGCCGGGCGCTTGAACCCGACGGCTTGCTGCTCGCCAGCTTGCCGGCGCTGGGCACGTTGGGCGAACTCCGCGCCGCGCTGACGGAGGCGGAGGCCGAACTCATGGGCGGAGCATCCCCGCGCGTCTCGCCGTTCCCGGAGTTGCGCGACCTCGCGGTCTTGCTGCAACGCGCCGGCTTCGCGCTGCCGGTGGCGGACATCGAGGAGATCTCGCTGCGCTACGCCGACCCGCTCGCGCTGCTGCGCGACCTGCGCGCCGCGGGCGAGGGCAACGCGGTGGCGCTGCGGGACCGGCGCACTCCGGCGCGGGACCTGTTCCCGGCAGCGCTGTCCGCCTCGCCTCAGCAGGACGGGCGCATGGCGGCGACCCTGCGCTTCGCCACCATCACCGGATGGGCGCCCGGCTGTTAACTCACATGGTCGCCTTTCTCCGCAGCCCTCGATGTCGGGCTGTTGACGGGCGGGAGCGGTTGCCATTCGACGGCCCAACCTGCGTCTGCAAAGAAGGCGTCCAAGCCCTCGCGCTGCTCGACCCAGGCATCAAAGACTTCCGGGGCGGAGAACACGTCCGGCGCGGCGGACTGGAAAATCAGGAAACCTCCCGTCTGCTCCTGATCGTCGCGCACCAAGACGAACTGTCCAGCTTCTGGACCTACGGTGATGCGGCCGACGCATTCGAGTGGAACAGTGGCCATGGGCAGTAATCTCACAACTTGGCATGAACTACAGCGTCAAGCGCCCACGACGAGCCTCCACGATTCACCACCTAACAGCCCCCGCGGAATACAGCACAATTCCAGCCAGCGCGCATCCAACCAACGTCCGGGACACCCCGGCATCCTGCAGCAGCGCGAGCGCTGCAGCCAGCGAAAGTGCCGCCGCCCAAGGGTCGAGGCTGCCAGGCACCGGCCAGTCGAACGACAGGCCGAACCCGCGCACCGGCGTCTGCGCCCGGAACAGGCTGTGCAGAGCGAACCAGACGGCCAGGTTGAGGATCACGCCCACGACCGCAGCGGTGATGGCGGCCAACGCCGCGCCCAGCGCACTGTTGCCGCGCAACGTCTCGATGAACGGGGCGCCCAAGAAGATCCACAGGAAACACGGCACGAACGTGACCCAGGTGGCCAGCGCCGCCCCCAGCGTGCCGGCGACCCAGGGCGGGAGCAGCCCAGGATCGCGGTAGGCCGCCATGAAGCCGACGAACTCCAGGACCATGATGAGCGGCCCCGGCGTGGTTTCCGCCATGCCCAGCCCGTCCAGCATCTCGCCGGGGCGCAGCCAGCCGTAGCCTTCGACCGCCTGCTGCGCGACGTAGGCCAGCACGGCGTAGGCGCCGCCGAAGGTGACGACGGTCGTCTCGCTGAAGAACACGGCGATGCGGCCAAAGGTGCTTTCCGTTCCGAGCGCCAGCAGCACGCAGGCGACCGGCACCAGCCAGAGCGTCAGCCAAACCGCGCCGGTGCGCAGCGCGCCGCCCGGGGTGAGGCGGGCGTAGTCCGGCAGCGCCACGCCGTAGGCGGCGTCCAGCAATGCAGGCTCGGAGGCCGTCCCGCCGACGCTGCCACGCCCGCCCCCGCCGTCTGCGAATGCCGGCCATCCCATGCGCGCTCCGACGAACCCGGCCAGCCCGGCCGCCGCCACCACGACCGGGAACGGGACCGCGAACAGGAACAGCGATGCGAAGGCCAGGGCCGCGAACGCCGCCATGACCCGGTTGCGCAGCGCCTTACGCCCCAGCCGCAGCACGGCCTGCAGCACGATGGCCAGCACCGCCGCCTTCAGCCCGAAGAACGCCGCCGCCACCGCGCCCACGCTGCCATGAGCGGCATAGACCAGGCTCAGCGCCAGGATCGACACGAAACCCGGCAGCACGAACAACGCGCCGGCCGCTACGCCGCCCGCGGTCCGGTGCATCAGCCAGCCGATATAGGTCGCGAGCTGCTGCGCCTCCGGCCCTGGCAGCAGGGTGCAGTAGCCCAGGGCGTGCAGGAATCTCGCCTCGCCGATCCAGCGCTTTTCCTCGACGACGATCCGGTGCATCACCGCGATCTGTCCGGCCGGGCCGCCGAAGCTGAGCGCCGCGACGCGCAGCCAGACCCGAAGCGCCTCGTTGAAGCCGACGCTGTGCGGGGGCGCTGGCCGGGGCGCAACGCCGGACTTTCCGGCCACGGCCTTGCCACCGCGAGCCGGCGTGCGCTTAGCCGCCGGTCAGGCTCATGTGCCGCGCGACGGCGGGCGCCGGATTGCGGCGGTCGATGACGAAATCATGGCCCTTGGGCTTGCGGGTGATCGCAAGGCGGATCGCCGCGTCCAGCTCCGCATTCGTCGCCCCGTCGCGCAGCACCCGGCGCAGGTCGGCCGCGTCGTCCTGGCCCAGGCACATGTAGAGCGTCCCCGTGCAGGTCAGCCGCACCCGGTTGCAGCTCTCGCAGAAGTTGTGGGTCATCGGCGTGATGAAGCCGACCCGCGTCCCGGTTTCCGCCACGTCGTAGTACCGGGCGGGTCCGCCGGTCTGGTAGTCGGTGCCGTGCAGCGTCCAATGCTGCCGCAACCGGGCGCGGACCAAGGACAGCGGCAAGTACTGGTCCGTGCGGTCGCCGCCGATGTCGCCCATCGGCATGGTCTCGATCAGGCACAGGTCGTGGCCCTGCGCGCCGCACCAGGCCAGCATGGCGTCGATCTCGTCCTCGTTCACGCCCTTCAACGCGACGGCGTTGATCTTCACGTGCAGCCCGGCCGCCTTGGCCGCCACGATGCCGTCCAGCACCTTCTCGATCTTGCCCCAGCGGGTGATGGCGGCGAAGCGCGCCGGGTCCAGCGTGTCGAGGCTCACGTTCACCCGGCGGACGCCTGCGGCATACAGGGCTTCGGCGTGCTTGGCGAGCTGCGTCCCGTTGGTGGTCAGCGTCAGCTCGCGGAGGCCCTGGCCCAGGCGCCGCCCCAGCCGCGCGAACAGGAGCTGCACGTCCCGGCGCACCAGCGGCTCGCCCCCGGTGATGCGGATCTTATGGGTGCCGAGGCCGATGAAGGCGGCGCACAGCCGCTCCAGCTCCTCCAGCGACAGCACGTCGGCCTTGGGCAGGAACGTCATGTCCTCCGACATGCAGTACACGCAGCGCAGGTCGCAGCGGTCGGTGACGGACACCCGCAGGTAGGTGATGGCGCGGCCGAACGGATCGATCATACCCATCAAGTCGGGCCGGACGGGCAAAGGTTCAACCGTCATCCTCGTCCAGGATGTCAAGCGTTACGACGGCCACGTTGACCAGCACCTTGCCCGCATGCTCGAAGTTCACGGTGACGCGGTCGCCGATTGCCGATTGCACCTGGCCCACGCCCCAGTCCGGCCGCCCGGGATGCAGCACGCGCTGGCCAGGCTCGATCAAGGAGCCGAGCGGGCGGTGCGTTCCGCTCACGCCAGGCCTCCGCGCGCCGCGATGGGCCACAGGCACTCCACCCGGCCGCCGCGCACGCCGACATACCAGTCGTAGCGGTCCACCGTAGGGTCGCAATGGCCCGGCACCAGCCGCAGCTTCTCGCCGAGCTTCGGCCCGCTCGTCTCCGCCCCCCATTCCAGCTTGCCGTGCTCGTCCGACGCGCCGACGTAGCGCACGTCCTCCCGCCGCCACACCAAGGGCAGCCCGCTATCGACCGCCACCGCCTTGTGCCCGGCGTCCAGCACCGCAAGGCCCGGGCGCACGGCGCTCATCACGCCCGACAGCACGAACAGCGCCTGCTGGAACCCGTCGGACGCGCCGTCCTGGTTGCGGCGGTAATCCGCGTCCATGAAGCAGTAGCTGCCAGCCTGGACCTCGTTGTACACGCCGCTCGCCGCTTCCAGCTCGAACGTGCCGGTGCCGGCGCCGCCGACGACGGGGCAACCGAGGCCGCGCTGGCGCAACTGCTCCACCGTGCGGCGCGCGCCGTCCACCGCGGCGGCGACCGCCCGGCCGCGCCCCTCGGCGGTGCGGATGTGCTGAGCGCTGCCGTGGTAGGCCTGCAAGCCGCCGAACAGGAGGTGCGGCGACCCGGCGATGCGCTCCGCCAGCGCCACCGCGTCCGGGCCGGGGGCGACGCCGGCGCGCGCCATGCCGACGTCGATCTCCACCAGCACCGTCATGCGCCGTCCCGCCGCCTCCGCCGCCGCCTCGATCCGGGCGATGTTGGCCGGGTCGTCTGCGCAGACAGCGACGCGGGCGATCCGCGACAGCGCCAGGAGCCGCGCGAGCTTGGCATCGTCCACGACCTGGTTGGTCACGAGGAGGTCGGGCACGCCGCCCCAGGCCAGCGCCTCCGCCTCGGCGACCTTCTGCACGCACTGGCCCACGGCGCCGCGGGCGAGCTGGAGATGGGCGACGACGGGCGACTTGTGCGTCTTGGCGTGGGCGCGCAGCCGCGCCTCGGTGGAATGCAGCAGGGCGGCCATGCGGTCCAGGTTGCGCTCGAAGGCGTCGAGGTCGATCAGCAGCGCCGGCGTGTCCACTTCGTCCTCGAGCATGCCGGGCTGGGCGGGGGGCGGCTGCTGCATGGCTTCGCTTTCCTAAACATCCAGACCGAAGCCGGGGTCGTCCAGCGCCGCCGCAAGCTGGTCGAGGTCGAGCGACCAGCCGCGGCCATGCACAGGCCCTTCCCCGGGTTCCGCATATCCGACCACGCAGCCATAGCGCACCTCCATCGTCGCGGCGAGGCGGCGGAAGCACCAGTTCACGTAGCGGTCCATGTGCAGTTCCAGCAGCTTCGCGCCGGGCTGGCAGAACAGCAGGTTGGCCAGCCCCGCCCCGTGCGGCGCGACGATCCGCCGCGCCCCGGCGAACAACGCGACCTGCTCCGCAACGGGCAGCGTCGCCAGGCGCACGACGTGGAAGCCCCGGTCCGCGCAGAGCCGCATGGCCTCGGCCTCGTTCCGCAGCGGGCGGTTCGAAGTGTCGTCGCGGCAGACGTAGATCGCGGGCCGGTCGGCTGCCGAGACGGACGACCGCATGGCAGCCCCCAGGCGGCGCAGCGCCGGGTGGAACCGCGTGCCGGCGCCGGTCAGGCTGGCGGTCCAGTGCAGCCGGCCGACCTCGATCGCCTCGCCGGGGCGGAGCGTCAAGGCTCGCGCTGCCAAGCCGGGAGCCAGCGCCGGGCCTGCGTGCTGGAACGGCGCGCCGGACGAAGGCAGCAGGCAGGGGAACGACGCCTCGGGCGAAACGCTCCACCGCCCGAGGCCGTCGATCAGCCAGTGGTAGTAGTTGCGGCAGTTGCCGTGGAGCAGGTGCTCGGCCTCGGCGAAGCGGGTCGCGGTGAACTGGGCGTGCATCAGCCAATGCGGGCCGTCCCTCCACGCCCCGGCCCAGGGCGGCCAGACGTGGTCCAGCGTCGGCGCGACCGCATGGCGCCCCACGGTGACGACGCCCTCCGGCCCATGCACGGTCGCGTCGTCGAAGGTGTAGCGGACGACCGGACCAACGGGGATGCCGCCGGGCAGCGGGCACCAATCGACGCCGCCGGGATGCTGGTCGATGGCGCAGTCCGACAGGTCGGTCTGGCCGAAGCCGAGCGGCGGGTCGGCCACCACCTCGCCCGGCGCCACGGCCTCGGCGCGGGCAAGCCCGCTGCCCGTCAGCGCGTCCAAAGAGGCGACCTGGTAGAAGCGGGGCGCGAGCGCCACCGCGCTTCAGTGCCCGGCGTGGTTCCCGGAGAAGTCCGGCGCTTGCAAGCCAGACGCCTCCAACTGCTCCACCAGCGCCGATTTCAGCCGTTCCAGCCCGGCCTCGTCCCGCGCTTCCGCCCGCGCGACCAGCACGGCCTGCGTGTTGGAAGGGCGCAGCAGCCACCAGCCGTCCGGGGTCAGCACGCGCACGCCGTCGATGTCGTTCAGGTCGGCGCGGGCGGCGCGCAGCCGGGCGGCGACCTCCTGCACCACGGCGAACTTTCGGGTGTCGTCGCAGTCGAAACGCAGCTCCGGCGTGTTGACCACCTGGGGCAGCGCCTTGCGCACGTCCTCCAACGTTTTGTCCATGCGCGCCACGATGCCCATCAGGCGCACGGCGACATACAGCCCGTCGTCAAAGCCATACCAGCGGTCGGCATAGAAGATGTGGCCCGACATCTCGCCGGCGAACGGCGCCTTGGTCTCCGCCATCTTCGCCTTGATCAGGCTGTGACCGGTCTTGAACATCAGCGGCTCGCCGCCGGCGCGGGCGATCTCGTCATACAGCACCTGGCTCGCCTTCACGTCGGCGATGATGGTGGCGCCGGGATGGGTGCGCAGCACGTCGCGCGACAGCACGACCATGAGCTGGTCGCCGACCAGGATGCCGCCGCCGCCGTCCACCACGCCGATCCGGTCCGCGTCGCCGTCGAAGCCGATGCCGAGGTCCGCTTTCTGCTCCCGCACCGCGGCGATCAACTGCTCCTGGTTGCGGGCGATGGTCGGGTCCGGGTGGTGCGCGGGGAAGCGGCCGTCGATCTCCGCATTGAGCACGGTGTGCTCGCCCGGCAGGACCTTCAGCAGCCGGGCCAGCACCTCGCCCGCGGCGCCGTTGGCGTTGTCCCACACGACGCGGAGCCTCCGGTCGCCGCCGTCCCAGTCCTGCACCAGCCGCTTCACGTAATCGTCGGCCACGTCCACGGCGCGGTCGCTGCCGGACGCTTCCTCCACCACGTCGCCCGCGGCCGCCATCTGGCCCAGCCTCTGGATGTCCGCGCCGAAGAAGGCACGCCTGCCCAGCATCATCTTGAAGCCGTTGTAGTCCGGCGGGTTGTGGCTGCCCGTCACCATCACCGCGCCGTCCGTCTCCAGCGTGGTGGCCGCGAAGTACAGCATCGGCGTCGGCCCGCGGCCCACCCGGAGCACCTCCATGCCGCTCGCCTTCAGCCCGTCCACCAGGGAGGCGGCGAGGTCGGGCGAGGACAGCCGGCCGTCGTAGCCGACCGCCACCCGCGTCCCCCCTGCGCGCCCCACCACGCTGCCGAACGCGCGGCCGATGGCGAAGGCCGCGGCCCGGTGAAGCGTCCGGCCCACGACGCCGCGGATGTCGTACTCGCGCAGGCTGGTCGGGTCGAAATCATGCTGGAATGCCATCACACCATGTCCTGGTAATGTTTCATGAACTCGCGCACTTCCGTCGCCAACTCGGGCCGCTTCAGCGCGAAGGCGACCTGCGCCTCAAGGAAGCCGATCTTGTCGCCGCAATCGAAGCGCTTGCCCTCGTAGCGCAGCCCGTGGAATGGGGTGTTGCCGATCATCTTGGCCATGGCGTCGGTCAACTGCACCTCGTTGCCGGCGCCGCGCTCCATTTGCGACAGGTGGCCGATCACCTCCGGCAGCAGCACGTAGCGGCCGATCACCGAAAGATTGCTCGGCGCGTCCTCGGGGTTCGGTTTCTCGACGAGGCCGAGCACCTCCACCATGCGCCCGTCGTCCTGGCCGACCTTCAAAATGCCATACTTGTTGGTCTGGTCCTGCGGCACTTCGGCCACCGCGACCACGTTGCCGCCAGTCTGCGCGTAGGCGTCGGCCAACTGCTTCAGGCAGGGCGTCTCGCTGAGCACCAGGTCGTCCGGCAGCAGGATGGCGAACGGGTCGTCGCCGATGAACGCCCGGGCGCACCAGATGGCATGGCCCAGTCCCAGCGGCACCTGCTGGCGCACCGTGGTGATCGAACCCGGCTGCACCTTCATCGCGTCCAGCATGGCGAGCATGTCGGTCTTGCCACGCTCCCGCAGCGTCGCTTCCAACTCGTAGGCCACGTCGAAGTGATCGATCAGCGCGGTCTTGCCGCGCCCGCTGACTAGGCAGAACTGCTCGATGCCCGCCGCCTGCGCCTCCTCGATGGCATACTGGATCAGCGGCTTGTCCACGATAGGCAGCATTTCCTTGGCCATGGCCTTGGTCGCCGGCAGGAAGCGGGTGCCCAGGCCGGCAACCGGCAGGACAGCCTTGTGCAGCTTTTTCATGACGTGGGTACGTTCCGTTTTGGTTGTGATCCCGTCGCGACTAGACGATTTTCCTTCCGATTGGAACGGTGCCATGGCCAGTCCGGGGCGGCAAGCCGCCCACTTTGTCGAAAATTAACAAGTCAACGTCCCTTGAGCAGCACGTCGCGCGCCTGGTTCACCCGCGCCGCCAGCCCGTGCGTGCCGCCGCCATCGGGGTGCGCCACCCGCATGAGCCGGACCCAGGCCGCGCGCACGTCCGACTCCGACACCGGGTCGGTCAGCCCCAGGACGTCGAGCGCCTCGGCCCGCCCCATCTTGCCGCGTCCCGCCTGGCCCCATCTTGCTTGGCCCCGCCCCGCCTGATCCGAGCCAGGCTCGCGTCCCCGGGCCTGGGACTCCTGCCACCAGCTCCAGGCGAGCGGCCCCAGGAACACGCCCGCCGCGACCGCCGACGCGCCCCGGCCGGTCAGCAACAGCATCGTGCCCAGCGCCAAGCCGCCCAGCGCCACGACCCAGGCCAGCAATGCCTTCAGGGACGCGATGCTGGCGCGGGAAAAGGCGTTCGCCGCCCATAGCAGCAGCCCGAGCGCACCAAGGCCCAGGCCGAGCAGGATCATGGCGTCACCCGGCGCCGTGCCGGGCCGCGTCCTCGGACGGGCGCCTCGCCGCGTCCCCGGATGCCCGCTTCGCCGCGTCCATCGCCACCACCGCGCTTACGTTCACGATGCCGCGCGCCGTCACCGTGGGCACCAGGACGTTCACCGGCCGCGACATGCCGAGCAGCAGCGGCCCGACCGGCAGGCCGTCAGCCGCGGCCTTGAGCAGGGTGAGGCCGATGTTCGCCGCGTCCAGCCCCGGCATCACCAGCAGGTTCGCAATGCCCGACAGCCGGCTGTCGGGCACCGCCCGGTCGCGCAGGTTCTCGATCAGCGCGGCGTCCGCGTGCATCTCCCCGTCCACCTCAAGCTCCGGCGCCTGCTCCCGGATCAGCGCGAGCGCATGGCGCATCTTGCGGGCGGTGTCGGAGTTGCTGGAGCCGAAGCTCGAATGCGACAGCAGCGCCGCCTTGGGCACGAGGCCGAACGCCCGGACCGCGTCGGCGGCCAGCAACGTCATCTCGGCGACCTGCGCCGCCGTGGGGTCGAGGTTCATGTGGGTGTCGCACATGAACAGCGCGCCGCTCTGCAAAATGAGGCAGGACAGCGCGAAGACGCGGGACACCTCCGGCCGCCGCGGCACGATGGGCAGCAGGTACTGCACGTGCCGCCACCAGTCGCCGGTGCCGCCGCAGATCGCTGCGTCGGCCTGCCCGGCTTGCAGCAGCATCGCTGCCGCGACCGTGGGCCGCCGGTCGAGACGACGGGACGCCGCATCCGGCGGCATGCCGCGCCGCCCCACCATGCGCTGATAGGCTTCGACCAGCGGATCGAACACCGCCCGGTCCTCCGCCGGGTCGAGCACGCGCACGGCGTCGTCGAGCTTCATGCGCAGCCCCATCTCGTGTACCCGGGCGGCGATCACCTTGCGGCGGCCGAGCAAGATCGGCTGCGCGATGCCGTCATCGACCAGCGTCTGCACGGCACGCAGCACCCGCTCGTCCTCGCCTTCGGCATAGACGATGCGCTGCGGCGCTTGGCGTGCGGCCTCGAACACCGGGCGCATGAACTGGCCGGAGCGGAACACGAACTTCTCCAGCTCGCGGCGATAGGCGGCGAAGTCCTCGATGGGGCGCCGGGCCACGCCGCTGCTCATGGCCGCCGAGGCGACGGCCGGGGCGATCTGCAGGATCAGGCGCGGGTCGAACGGCTTGGGGATGATGTACTCAGGCCGAACACCGGGGCGGGGCCCCCCGGGGCGGGGGCGGCCACCACCTCGCTCGCCTCCACCCGGGCGAGCGACGCGATGGCTTCCACGCAGGCGACCTTCATCGCCTCGTTGATCTCGCTCGCCCCCACGTCCAGCGCGCCGCGGAAGATGAACGGGAAGCACAAGACGTTGTTGACCTGGTTCGGGAAGTCGCTGCGCCCGGTGGCGACGATGGCGTCGGGCCGGGCGTCCGCCACCAGTTCCGGCATGATCTCCGGGTCAGGGTTGGCCAGAGCCAGGATCAGCGGCTTGTCGGCCAGCAGGGGCAGCCAGTCGGGGTGCAGCACGTTGGGCGCGGACAGGCCCAGGAACACGTCGGCGCCGGGCAGCGCGTCCGGCAGGCGGCGCGCGTCGGTCGGCCAGGCGTAGCGCGCCATGTTGGGCGGCATGTCGCGGTCGCGGCCCGCGTACACCACGCCCTTCACGTCCGTCAGCGTCACGTTGCCCGCCGGCAGGCCCATCGCCACCAAGAGGTCCACGCAGGCCAGCGCCGCCGCCCCGGCGCCGGACGTCACCAGCCGCACCTCCTCCAGCCGCTTGCCTTGCAGCAGCAGGCCGTTGCGCACGGCGGCGGCGACGATGATGGCCGTGCCGTGCTGGTCGTCATGGAACACCGGGATGCCCATGCGGGCGCGCAGCCGGCGCTCGATCTCGAAGCATTCGGGCGCCTTGATGTCTTCCAGGTTGACGGCGCCGAAGGTCGGCTCGAGCGCTGCGACCACGTTCACGAACAGGTCGGGATCGGCGGCGTCCACCTCGATGTCGAACACGTCGATGCCGGCGAACTTCTTGAACAGGACGG
>CAXUIQ010000085.1:0-10810 GCA_964250815.1 uncultured Acetobacteraceae bacterium | reverse complement strand
AGAGCCAGAACCGGGTGGTGAGCTGCTCCGAGGTCACGTAATTGCTTGTCGGCTCCACCTGCATGTCGGCGACGTGCTGCTGCAAGCCGATCTCGGCCAGCGACCAGCCCAGCATGGTCCGCACGTGCTCGTCATAGCGGTCGCCGAGCGCGGTGGAGCCGGGGTCCAGGTTGGTGATCAGCACCAGGCCGGTCGGCGGCGCGTCGAGCGTGGTGAAGGACAGGTCGGGCCGTACGAGCCGCAGCAGCCGCGCGGTGCGCCACACGTCGCCGGCCCACCAGTATTGGCGGTGCGGCTCGACGGACGGGCGGGCGAGGTAGCTGCGGTCCGTCATCGGCTCCTCGACCGGCAGGCAGTCGTGGAGCGCGATGATCGAGTTCCGGGCGCAGCAGCGTTCCGTGTTGATGAAGTCGCGCAGCAGGAACTCGCAGCGGTGCATCCCGTCGAGAAAGGCGAATTGCACCTCCCCGCCCAGCAGGGCGCGGGGGTCATGCTGCTGGAAGAACAGGTCCGACGCCATGCGGAACAGCAGCAGCTGCGGCTTCGACACGATGCGGCGCACGAGGTCGATGTTCTCGAACGGGAAGCCGGGATCGACCGCAAGCGACGCGCAGGCGGCCAGCGCCAGGCTTTCCCCGGTGAAGGTGCCGATCTCCAGGTAGTTGCGCGGCTGCAAGACCTCGTGCAGGGTTTGCAGCACCTGGAGGTAGTAATGCCCGGCGAAGTCCGGCAGGCTGCTGACGGGGGATTGAGACAAGCGCGCCTCTTGTTCGGTCCAGTGATACGGAGGTTTTGACAGGGCGCTGCTTGCGCCAAGTCGGCGCAACCGTACAGGCTGCAACGATTGCCAGTCAACCCGAGGCCGGTCAACCCGAGGTTCGGCTACGCCACGCCCGGCGCCAAGGCGAACGTGCCGTCGCGCTGCGAGTTGGCGCGCGACATCGCCACCTCGGCTTGCGGGTAGCCGTTGTGGTTGCCGGGGTCGAAGCTGTAGTCGCCGAACACGCCGGGGTAGTCGGTCGTTTGGTTCCACGCGCCGGTGATCGCGTCCGGCATGCTGGCGCCGCTGTCCTCCACCGCGGCCGCGACCAGGCGCACGGCGTCGTAGCCGCAGGCGACCCACCACAGGCTGGTGTCGTGCAACGCCACGCGGGCGGCGGCGAGCTTGGCGACGAAGGCCTGGCTCCGCTCCGGCAGCCTGCCGTCCTCGCCGACGCTGCAACTCCGGGTGCCCACGGCGAACACGCGCTCCCAGTTGCCGGGCCGGTCCAGCAGGGCGCGGATTTCGGGGGAGCCGAGCGAGGGATGTCCCACGATCGGCACGTTCCAACGCAGCGCCCGGCGCACGTTCATCAGGCGGGCCAGCAGGCCGACGCTGACGCTCCAGGCCACGAGCACGCCGGCGCCGGCGGCCTTGGCGCCCAGCATGTCGGGCGTCACGTCGGGCCGGGTCGCGTCGATCAGCGACTGGCTCGCGACGCGGGCGCCGTCCCGGACGAACGCCGCCGCAGAGGCCGCGACGGCGCTGGTGCCGTAGCCCGTGGTGTCGCCGAACACCGCGACCTCGCGCACCCCGAGCGTGTTCAGCACGTAGTCCCGCACCGCGTCGTCCCACTGGGCATTGCTGGGAACAATGCGGAAGACGCTCGGATACTTCGCGGGGTCGGTCAGGCTGTCGGCCACGCAGGGATGGATGCAGGGCATCCCGACCCGGGCCATGACTGGCATGGCCGCCATCGCCTCCCCGGAATTGGTCGGCCCCCAGATGGCATGGACCTTGGCGCGGCCGACGAGGTCCTTGGCCGCGTTCACCGCCTTGGCCGGATCGCCCTGGGTGTCCCGCGTGTGGAGTTCGACCGGGCGCCCGAGCACGCCGCCGGCCGCGTTCAGCTCCTTGGCCGCGAGCACCACCCCGCGGTTGAAGCCGACGCTTGGCGCCGAGCTTGGCCCGCTCAGCGCCGCAAGCCAGCCGATGCGGAGCGGCTCGCCCGATTGGGCGGCGGCGGCACGCCCGACCAGCGGGGCCGCCGCGGCGCCCAGCACCAGCGTTCGGCGTTTGACCATCGTGGCCTCCTGGGGCAGCGCCCGCGGCCAGGGGCGGATCAGCGACGTGATGGAACACTCCGGGCCAGGGAGCGCCCACCATGATGCTGCCCCGGTCCCGCTGCATTCTTGGACCCTAAGATCTAGGCGAAATCAGGGCAGATGAGACCGGGAACACGCACGCTCCACGTTCCAGCCGCTTCAACCCGGCGCGGTCGCTGTGGCACGGTGCCGCGGCCTGTCGATCAAAACCGCCGGCCCCGGCGGCGACGAGTTCCCGGCCTTCAAGGCGTTCCGGCTCAAATGCCCGCAGCCCGTGGCCGGCAGCATCGTTCGCAGCACGTTCCTGCACCCCGTCAGCAGGCTGCGTCTCCTGATGGGCGCCGGTTCCTGCGTCACGGCGCCGCTTTGGCTGCTCCGTGCCGCTGCCGTGCTTGCCGACGGGCGCGGTCCAGTGCTGCTCCGCGCCCTCCCGCCATAGCCGCAGTCAGTCGGTCCCGCCCATTGCCCAGCCGGACATGTCTTCTCCGGTCGCAGGCCGCTGCGGCGCCGGTTTCGGCGTTGCGGCCCGGGTGCTGGCCCCAGCACCCTCGTCGGGTGGCGAAGCCGGTTGCGCGTCGGCCACCGCTGCCGCGGGCCGAGGTTTGGGATGCAGCGCCTGCGGAGCTTGGAATGCGTTCATGACGGGGTCCACGCACTGGATTGTGCGCCGCAGCATAAGGTCTCCCCCGCCGCTGACTTCAACGTGAGCTGACCCTCACGTTTCCGTTCCCCACGCGCGCTCAGGGGGCGGCATCCGGCCCGACCCGGACCAGCAGCTTGCCGAAGTTCTTGCCGTGCAGCATGCCGATGAACGCGGCGGGCGCGCGCTCCAGCCCGTCCACCACGTCCTCACGGTACTTGACCTGGCCGGACGCGACCCACGCGCCGGCTTCCCGCAGGAACTCGGCCTGCTGGCTCACGAAGTCCCACACGATGAAGCCGCGGATGGTCAGGCGCTTGGTCAGCACGGCGCGCATCAGCCCGGCCGTCCGGTCCGGCCCGGGGGACGGCGCGGTCTGGTTGTACTGCGAGATCAGGCCGCACACGGGCACGCGGGCGAACGGCTTCAGCAACGGGAACACCGCGTCCCAGACGTGGCCGCCGACATTCTCGAAATACACGTCGATCCCGTCCGGGCAGGCCTGCTTCAGCTTCTCGGGCAGGTCCGGCCCGCGGTGGTCGATGCAGTCGTCGAACCCGATCGACCGGACGTACCCGCACTTCTCCGCGCCCCCGGCGATGCCGACGGCGCGCGCCCCGCGCAGCTTGGCGACCTGGCCCACCATCGACCCGACGGGACCGCTGGCCGCGGCGACCACCACGGTCTCCCCGGGCTTCGGCTGCCCGATGTTGAGCAGGCCGCAATACGCCGTCATGCCCGGCATGCCCAGCACGCCGAGCGCGGTGGAGGGCGGCAGCGGTCCCGGCTCCAGCCGCCGCAGCCCGGAAGCGTCCACGGCGGCATAGGCCTGCCAGCCGGCGTAGCCTTCCACCAGGTCGCCGGGCTTCAGCCCTTCCGCGCGGGACTCGACCACCTCGCCCACGGTGCCGCCGGTCATCACCCCGCCGATCGGCACCGGCGGCACGTAGGACGGCGCATCGCTCATCCGCCCGCGCATGTAGGGATCAAGCGACAGCCAGATCGTCCGCACCAGCGTCTGTCCAGGACCCGGCGCCGGGACCGGCCCCCGCTCGGTGCGGAAGTCCGTCTCCTGCGGCTCGCCCGCCGGGCGGCTGGCAAGGACCACACGTTGGTTTTCGGCATTCGGCATGGAAGCACCCCGGGTTCGCCGCACGACCATAACGGGGATTAACCAAGCCGCAACCAAAACCGCGCATCATGCCAATTAAGATCGAAACAATCTTTGGCAGAAACAATTTTGGTCGCTCTATCGGGTTCTGGTGCAATCGGGCGTGGCGTGGGGGGAACGGTATCCCTCCTGGGCCAACTCGCGCCCGGCGGCACCCTGGAATGGACGGTCAGCGGATCGGGGCTGGGCGGCATCGCCGACCTCCGGCTGCTGGACACCCTGGGCGACGGGCAGCGCATGGACACGGTGTTCCATCCGCAGGTGGTGATCCGCCGCGGCTCCGCCACGCTGTTCAGCGGCGACCTGCTGGGCTGGTCGGGCGTGCGGAGCGCGAGCACGGCGACGACCGCCATCAACTTCGACCTGGCGCCCACGCTGCGCGCCGCCGGGCTGGCCGGCGGCCTCACGGACGACTGCACCGTGACCGTCACCTTCCACAGCGTCATCTCGTCGCTCTACGCGGCCCTGCAGGCGCCAGCCTTGGGCCGGGTGCTCGGCCAGGGCGACCTGCTGCGCAACACCGCCGTGTTCAGCGGCACCGTGGCAGGCGCGCTGTCCAGCAGCGTGCCCGCGGCCGCGTCGCTGGCGTTGCCGTCCAGCACGCTCGCCGCGTCGATCTACGCGGTGAACGGCGTGCTGGCGTCGGGGACGGCGCACGCGGCCTACGGCGACACCGTGACCTACCGCATCCAGCTCGGCCTGCCGCTCACCGCCGCGCACCAGGTCCAACTGACTGCCTCCCTCGCGGGACTGGTCGGCCCCTTCGTGTTCGACCCCGCCGCCACGGCGGGAGGCCCGGCAGCCGGCCACGTCCAGTTCGGGCCGAGCGGCACCTACACCGCAACCCAGCCGGCGGTGTCGCTTGCGACCGACGCGGCGGGGAACCCGGCCGTGCAGTTCAACTTCGGCGACATCCAGCCGGTGTACGGCAACGGGTCCGGCACGATCGACCTGCTGGTCTCAGCCCCGTTGGAACCCGGCGCGTCGCTCGCAGCAACCGTGACGGAAACCGAGGAGAATTCCTTTGGGACGCCGGCCACGACAAGCGCGGCCACGGCGGCCGTCGCCCTCAACGAGCCGTCGCTGCACATCCAGACTGCCACGGTCTATGCGTCCAACGACCACGCCACCTGGACCGGCACCGGCGGCCCATTCGGCTTCAGCCCGGATTTCGGCCAGTTCGGCGGCGTCATCAGCAGCGCCGGGCTGGCGACGGAACCGTTTGCCGACCAGCTTTCCGGCGTGGACGCCGGCGACGACGTGACCTTCGTCATCGCGGTCGAGAACCTGATGCCCGGCGCCAAGGCCTACAACGTGCTGGTGCGCGCCAACATGCCAGACGGGTTCATGGTGCCGCCGACCGGGGACGCCAGCATCACCGTCTCGGACGGCGCCGGGACGCCGCTGGCCTATTCCGGCAACCTGTTCGATCCCCAGGGCGGCATCCTGCTGGACCCGGCGGCGCCGGTCGCCGGCTACGACGCCAACAGCGGCCAGAACATCCTGCTGATCAGCTACACGCTGCGCAGCACGGACCGGATGGACCTGAGCGTGCCCAACCACGTCAGCACGGCGCAGATCGTCAGCTACGCGACCGAGCCGGGCTGGACCAACCGCGTGCCGCAGACCGCGGCCGCCGCCAACACGGCCACGACCGGGGTGTTCAACATCCAGCCGAACGTCACGGTCAACCTGACCGCCACCGGCAACCCGGACGGCACCAGCGCGCTGCTGGCGCTCGGCGGGACCGCGACGTTCCGGCTGACCGCCACCCTGCCCGAAGGCTTGAGCCGCGGGCTGGACCTTTCGATCCTGCTGCCCGCCTGGCTCACCGCCATCTCGGCGCGGGTCGTGTCGGTCGGGGCCAACATCACTCCGCAGATGCAGGCGGCCGACGGCCATGGCGGGATCGCCTTCGGCGACACGCTAAACGCGCCGAACGGCCAGGACACGGCGGCCGACCAAGTGGTGATTGAGGTCACGGCGCGCCCGGACTCCCTCCCGGGCGGCGCCGCCCCGCACACGCAGACGATCCAGGCCGCGGTCAGCATCGGGCCGCCAGGGCAAGTGGACACGGCTACGGGCAGCGTCGCCGTGGGCATCGCCGATCTGGCCGCGCCGACGGTCACCCAGGCGTTCGCCGGCACGGGCCAGCTTGCGAACGGGCAGGCGGCGACGCTCCGCCTCACCGTGACGCTGCCATCGGGCTTCAGCAGGGATTTCCGCCTCTTGGACATCCTGCCGGCTGGCCTCGCCTATGTGCCGGGATCGGCGCACGTCGTGGGGGCCAACGGCGTCGTGTCGGACGGGGCCGCCGCGCTGTCTGCGCCCTCGGAGCAAACAACGGGACCGCTGCTCACCCTCGATTTCGGCCCGGTGGATGCGCTGGCAGCGTCGAACCGCCAGGTGACGGTCGAGATGCAGGCGCAGGTGGCCGCGCTGGTCGGCGCGACGCTCATCAATTCGGTCACGGTGGACAGCGGATATGCCGCCGCGGCGGCGGCGGCCCTGGGGGTGCTGGTCGCGAACACGGCGCCGACGCTGACGGGGCTTCCTGCGCTCAAGGCCACGCGGGACGACACGGCCTTGCTCCCCTTCGCAGGCATCGTCGTGACGGATCCGGATGCCGGGCAGCAGGAAACCTTGCAGATCACGCTCAGCAATGCGGCCAATGGCGTCCTGACCAACCTGGGCACCGGCCAGTACGATGCCGTGGCCGGGGTGTACACGGTGGCGGGCGCTGCCGCCGCCGTCGCCGCCGCCGCCGCCGCGCTCAGCTTCGTGCCCACCCGCCACCAAGCCAGCGCCGGCCAGCAGGTGCCGACGGACTTCAGCGTCCAGGTCCAGGACAGCGCCGGCGCCAGCAGCCCGGCCACCGTGACGCGGGTGGTGACCACGGCGACCAACACTGCGCCCACGATCCGCAACGCGGCGCCGGGCCAAGCAATCCTCCCGGGGGCGCAGGTGCGCCTGTTCGCCGGCCTGCTGCTGCAAGACCCGGACGTGGGCCAGACCAAGACGCTGACCATCCGGTTCGCCAATCCCGCCATCGGCACGCTGCGCGGCTCGGGTCCTGGCCACTACGACCCGGCGGCCGGCCTGTTCACCTCGACGGGCACGCTCGCAGCCCTCATGGCCGAGGCCGCGGGGCTGGTGTTCACCGCGGGCGCCCAGCCGGGGGAAACCCTCGTGACCGTGGCCGTCGATGACGGGGCGGGCGGCGTCGCCCAGGACACCAGCACGCTCGCCGTGTCGGCAAGCGTTCCGTCCTTGGTTCCAGGCGGCGGCATGCCGGCGCCGTTCGTGCCGACGGCGCTGCCGCCACAGCTTTTCGTCGGGTCGGCGCCGGCCAACCTGGTGGCGGTGCCGGCAGGTTCCAACGTGCTCGCGGGCACGGGCGGGCGCGATGCGTATTTCGTGGACGGCAACGCCGCCGGGCTGCAATCGGACGCGCTGACCGGCTTTGGCGGCGGCGACGCGGTGGTGCTTTGGGGTTTCCAGGCGGGCATCTCGACGCTCGCTTGGTTAGACAATGGCGGTCCGGCCGGCGCCACCGGCCGGACCTTGCAGGCCGACATCCCCGGCACCGGCGCCGTGACCGTCAGCCTGACCTTTGCCGGCCGGACCGGCAACGACACCGACCGTTTCGCTATCGGCATCGGGCGGTTCAACGGGATCGGTTTCCTCTCGGTCGTGTCGCCATCCTGACAGCTCCAGGGCAGCCGCCGCGGGCACGCCACGCCCCATCGCGAGGAGCCGCCTGATGAACCTGCGCGAGACCGCCGCCGGCCTGCGCTCCCCCGAGGGGCCGGTTGCCATGCCGGATGGTTCCGTGGTCCTCGTGGAGATTGAGCGCGGATGTTTCACGCGCGTGCAGCCGGGCGGCGCGAAGCAGGTGGCGGCACGGCTCGGAGGCAGGCCGAATGAGGCGGCGACTGTGCCGGACGGGGTGTGCCACGTTTGCAGCGACGGCGGCCTCAGGTGGACGGACGACGAGACCGGGCTGCGCCTGATCCCACAGGCTGACGACCATAGTGGTAGGCGGATCGAGCGGGTGGATCTGGCAACAGGGGCGTTCGAAACGCTGTGCGCAGCGTGCCTACCTGAACGGCTGCCCGCGTCCGCGCGTCCCGGTGCCGGTCAGAACAGCAGCTTCGCCGCCACGACGCAAAGGATCGCGGCCAGCGTGCCGCGGATGGCAGAGGCGGAGATCCGGGCCGCGAGCAGACTGCCCAGGATCACACCCGGCACCGATCCCGCCAGCAGCGACCCGAGCAGGCGCCAATCGACCGCGCCGAGCAGCCAATACCCGGCGCCGGCCAGCAAGGTCAGCGGCACGGCATGGGCGATGTCGGACCCGACGATCCGGGCGATCCGCATGCGCGGGTAGAGCAGGGCCAGCACGCTCACTCCCAAGGCTCCGGCCCCGACGGAGGACAGCGTCACCAGCACGCCCAGGACGCCGCCGGCGCCGACCGTGAGCACGGCCTGCTTGCCGGGCGCGATGCGGTCGCCGTAGGCGTTGGCCAGGTGCAGGACCTGCTTCTGGAACAACACCAGCAGGGCCGCCACAAGGATCGCCACCGCAAGCACCGGGGTCACGACTTCGGACAGCGCCGCGGCACGCAGTTCGAGCTGGTGCAGCGCCGCGATGGTCAGCGCCGCCATGGGCAAGCTGCCGCAGGCGAGCAGCCCGGTGATCCGCCAGTCGATGGTTTGCGTGCGGGCATGCACCGCGACGCCGACCGTCTTCGTGCAGGCGGCGAACAGCAGGTCCGTGCCGACCGCCGTCGCCGCATGCACCCCGAACAGCAGGATCAGCACCGGCGTCATCAGCGAGCCGCCCCCCACGCCGGTCAGGCCGACCAGCGCGCCCACGCAAAAGCCCGAAAGGCTGTAGATCGGGTCGATCATTCCGGCCGCCCCCTGGTCCCCGTCCGTGTTGGCCCGGCCCGCATGGATCGTGCCACGCCAGCAGCCCCTGTTTCGCATGTTGGCAGCGGGGCACGAAACTGTCGCATCCTTGTTGTTTCCAAGCGGCTCCGGAGCTGGAGCGCCAGTCCGATGCGCTTGTGCGGGCTGCCATGCTGGCGATTGGGCGATCAGGCTGATGCGAAGGCAGCGGCACGAGAGTTCATGCCAGTCCGCAATGTTTCAGGTGCTACGGCAAAGAACCAGCGGTTGAATACGGCGGAAACGGAACGACGAAGAAAGTCAAGTACAATGACGCCCCGCACCCGTACGTTGCACTCTTGTGAACAAACCCCGGTCTGCCGGTTTTTTTACCTTGCGGATGTGCGATTCAGACTAATGTCCTGGCGAACGTTCCCACAATCGAGAGATGCAATGCGCAATGCAGCACTATGCAACGAGGCGAGGAACGGATGCACGCCACGGCTTGCAAGCCCGGGTCGCCTGCTTGCCGTTCGTTAATGCAGGCGGGGCAATGTCCGACAGCTCCGATGGCCAGCCCAGCCATTTTCGCGTGCTGACCGAACACTTTTCCGCGTTCGCGAGCCTGTCGGCTGCGGAGACGAAGCTGTTGGGCGACTTGGCGGAGGCCGCGCGCTACCACCCGCCCTACCGCGACCTCTACGTGGCAGGCACAGCCCCCATGCCGCCGCGCATGATCGTCGCGGGGTGGGCGTGCCAATACCGCCTGCTGCCCGACGGCCACCGGCAGATCGTCAGCCTCAAGCTGCCGGGCGACCTGGTGTCGCCGTTGATGCCGGTCCGGCTGCCGTCGTCCTGCGCCGTCGCGGCGTTGACCGAGCTGGAAACCGTCAGCGCCCAGCCGCTTGCGGAAGCCGCCGCCGCCGCCGATCCGGCGCATCCCGGCTTGGCCCATGCCGTCCGCGTCATGGCGCACCTGCACGACATGCTGCTCTACGACCAGATCGTGCGCCTGGGCCGTCAGACCGCATGCGGGCGGTTCGCCCATTTGATGCTTGAACTGCGCGAACGCCTGGACCGGGTGGGGCTGGCAGAGGGTGACAGCTTCGCCATGCCGCTGACCCAGGACGTGCTGGCGGACGTGCTCGGCTTCAGCGTCGTCCACGTCAACCGCACCGTGCAGCAATTGCGGCGGGAAGAGCTGCTGGACATACGGAACGGCAAGGTCACGCTGACGCAGCCTGCGGCGTTGCAGGAGTTGGCGGGATGGACGCCGCTGCCCGGCACGCCCGCCGGGCAGCAGACGCCGAAGCGTCCGGTCCGGAGGGCCTGACGGGCTACCCGCCTCGGCTCGGCATTTCCCCGGCGGCGATCAAGGCCCCGGTGATCGCGACCATGCGGCGGGCCTGGTGGCGGATCGCCTCCAGATCCTCCTCTCTGGGCGGGCGATGCTCGGAGCCGCAGATCGCGGAGGCGCCGTAGGGCGAACCGGCTTCCAGCATTGCCTCGTCCGTGTAGCCGGTCGGCAGGATCACCATGCCGAGGTGCGCCATGGGCGCATACAGCGAAAGCGTGACCACCTCCGTCCCGCCATGCGGCCAGGACGCCGCGGCAAACGCTCCGCCGACCTTGCCGGCCAGCGCGCCGCGCTTCCACTGCGGGCCGAGCTGGTCGAGGAAATTCTTCAGCTCGGTCGCCATGGCGCCGAAATAGCAGGGGGTGCCGAACAGGATGGCGTCGGCCCATTCCGCGTCGTTCTTGTCGGGCGCCTCGTATAGCGCGTTCTGCCGATGGGCGCTTTCCAGCCATCCCTCGGCCTGGCTCATGGCGTCTTCACCTGCCACCTCCCGGGCACGGCGCATCCGCACCTCGGCGCCGGCTTGCCGCGCCGCATCGGCGGCCGCGGCGGCAAGCGCCTCGACCGTGCCGTTGCGGGAATAGAACACGATGAGCACGCGGGGGGGGACTTGGCAAGCTTGGCTCCGTGGTTCAGCCGTCCGCTGCATCGGACAGTGCATAGA